>NZ_BAAJYR010000064.1:0-17041 GCF_057546605.1 Acidovorax sp. KPB24-03
GGCGGTGGCGGGAATGTCGGCCACACACCACACTGGCGCCACGCATGCCACCCGGTGTGCGTGAGGAGGCACGCAGATGGCTGCACAGATCCGCATCGGGGTGTCCGGCTGGCGCTATGCGCCCTGGCGGGGCGCGTTCTATCCAGAAGATCTGGTCCAGGCGAAGGAACTGGCTTTCGCATCGCACCAGTTTCCCGCGATCGAGCTGAACGGCTCGTTCTACGCGCTGCAGCGCCCGTCCAGCTACGCCCGGTGGGCGGCCGACACGCCCGAGGGCTTCGTGTTCACCGTCAAGGCGCCGCGATACATCACCCACATCCTGCGGCTGCGCGAGGCGCGGGCGGCGGTGGCCAACTTCATGGCGTCGGGGTTGTTTGCGCTGGGCGCCAAGCTCGGTCCCATCCTGTGGCAATTGCCGCCGAGCCTGCCATTCGATGCGGCGCTGCTGGAGGACTTTCTCGCCCTGCTGCCGCACGATACCGACGCTGCCGCCACGCTCGCGCAGGCGCGGGAGGACCGCATGCACGGCCGCGAGCTGCTCCAGCCGTCCCGCCCCTGGCGCCTGCGCCATGCCCTGGAAGTGCGGCACGCCAGCTACCGCACGCCGGAGTGCATCGACCTGCTGCGGCGCCACCGCGTGGCCCTGGTGGTGGCCGATACCGGCGGACGATGGCCCGAACTGGGCGATGTGACGGCGGACTTCCTCTATCTGCGGCTGCACGGCGCGCAGCAGCTCTATGCCAGCGGCTACAGCGATGCGCAGATCGCGCAGTGGGGCGAACGCTCCGCGCCTGGGCCCACGGCCAGGCACCGAAGGGGCTGGAGACGGTCGCACCACCGGACACGGCACCGCGTCGGACCGAACGCGACGTGTTCTGCTTCTTCGACAACACCATGAAGATCCACGCGCCCGAGAACGCCCTGCGGCTCGCACGCTATCTGCAACTGGGCACGCACCTGCAGGCCGCCCCGCCCCGGGCCTGACACGGCGGCCCTGGTTTGCGAGTGCCCCTCGGCCGCCTCAGCGATTCCGGGCCGGCGGCCCTTCCAGGTTTTCCTCCCGCACCTCCTGGAAGGCCCGCGCGCAACTGGCGGAAAACAGCAGCACGGCCGACGAAAAGTAGATCCACATCAGCACCACCACCAGGGAGCCGGCAGCGCCATACGCCGAAACCACCGCCGCGGTGGCCAGGTACAGGGCCAGCAGCTGCTTGCCCACGGTGAAGAGGATGGCGCCCACCACCGCCCCGAACACCAGGCAGATGAGCGGCGGCTTCTGCCCGCCGCCGATGCGCATCAGCCCCACGAACAGCAGCACGGCAATGCCGAAGGCGACCAATTCGTTCGCCAGCTGCAGCAGCGGGCCCGTTGCCATGGGCAGCCGCGCGCTGGCCCAGGTGGCCACCACGTGAATCACGGTGGACACCACCAGCGAGATCAGCAGCAGGAAACCGATGGCCAGCACATAGGCCAGCCCCCGCACCCGCAGCGAAGCCATGCGCCACCACGCCTTCTGCTCCGGCGCCGGGGCTGAATCGCGTGCCCACAGCCGCTCCAGCGCCGACTGCAGCTCCACGAACACGCCCGTGGCGCCGGACAGCAACAGCACGAAGCCAACGATGGAAGCGATCCGCCCTTCCGACGGTGCCCGCGCGCTGGACAGCGCCAGTTGCACCACTTCGGCCACGCGGTCGCCCATCACGCCGCGCACCTGGCTGACCATGGTGCTTTCCAGGTAGGACTTGTCGATCCACCAGCCCAGCACCCCCACCAGCAGGAGCAGCACCGGCGCCAGGCTCAGCAGGCCGTAGAACGACATCGCCGCGCTCATGCGCAGGCCGTCCGCATCCAGCCAGAGATTGGCCGCCCGCACCAGCGGCATGATGGGGCTGGCGAGCGCTTTCGCGCGCTCGATCCATGGCGTGAGGAACGATGGGGACATGGCGCCCATTGCACACCAGGGCCGCGCGGCCAGGTGTCGGAACAGTTCGCCAGTCCGCCTGCAGCCTCAGCCAGCGTGGCCCATGGCGGGGTCGGACACCGAGTCCTTGCCGGTCTCGATGCGGCCGGCGAAGCGGCGCTGGAACGCAGGCGCCGCACTGCAGCGCACCACGAAGTCGTACCAGTTGCCGCTGTCGCCCAGGGGCCAGGCGAGTTCCTCCACGCCGCCGGGCGCCACGCTGCGCGTCCAGGGCCCGTCGCCGCGATAGGCCCGTGCCTCGGCGGAGAACGTCATTGCGCTGCTGCTGCGGTTGTAGAGCTTGACCCGCACCTGCGGCGGCTCGCACAGCTCGTAGCAGACCTGCACCTCGGGGCCACCGGTGGCCCCCTGCTGCTGCAGGTCGCCGATGAACTCGCGGTGGTAGCCGTTGGGACCGAGCACCCACAGGTCGTACCGCCCGCCATCGGCTGCGGCGTTCCAGACGCCGCTCAGGGCCTTGCCGGCCTCCACGACGTAGCGCCGCGGAATCCGGTCGAGGTGGTTCTTGTCGTACACATGGAACACTGCCGCCGCGGTGCCCGCTTTGCCGGTGTGGGCGAACAGCAAAGTGACCGTGCCGGCACCGGCGCTGGCCTGGGCCGTGGTGTGCAGCTCATAGGGCAGCGCCCGCGAGGGCCGCACGCCTTCGGCCTGCACCGGCAGGGCGGCATCGGCCGTGGCCGTGGGCTGGGGCAGCTTGGCAGCCTGGGCCTGCGCCGCCACCCGCGCGTCCACCGCGACCTTGTTGGTGCGGCCCGCGAGGGTCGGCAAGGTTTCGCTGTTGGGGTTGACGAAGTTGAAGCAGCTCGTCAGGTCGCCGCAGACCGCGCGGCGGTAGGGGCTGACCTGCGGCTCGGCCACGCCGAAGCGCTTTTCCAGGAACAGCAGGGTGGAGGTGTGGTCGAACACCTGCGAATTGACCCAGCCGCCCCGGCTCCAGGGCGACACCACCCACATCGGAACGCGCGGGCCCGGGCCGTAGGGCTTGCCGTCGGCCGCCGGCTGGCTCGGCGTGGCAGGCTGGAAATCGTGGTACTCCACCGCCACATCGGCGGCGGGCAGCGTGCAGGCACCGGCCAGGCTGCCATCGGGATTGCGCGACGGTGCGGCGGGCGAAGGCAGGTGGTCGAAGAAGCCGTCGTTCTCGTCGTAGTTGATCAGCAGCACGGTCTTGCTCCAGACCTCGGGGTTGGCCGTGAGCGCGTCCAGCACCTCCTGCACGTACCAGCCGCCCTGTGCGGGGCTCGACGGCCCGGGGTGCTCGCTGTAGACCGAAGGCGGAATGATCCACGACACCGCCGGCAGCGTGCCCTGGCGGATGTCCTCGCGGAACGTCTCCAGAAAGCCCTGCGGCATGGTGTTGCCGAAGCCCTTGGCCAACGGGCTCAGCGGATCGTCGATCCTGGCGTTGTAGAACGGTCCGGCCAGATCGACCGGCTGCGTGATGTCGGTCTTGGCGACGTAGATCGGCTTGCGGTCCGCGGGCATCTTCTCGATCTCGGCGCGCCAGTGGCGAAAGCCCATCATCTCGTTGCAGCCGAAGTTGTCGATCAGGCTCTGGTAGACCTTCCATTTCACGCCCGCTTTCTCCAGGCGGTCCGCGTAGGTGGTCCAGGTCCAGCCGTCGGTGGAGGCGCCGATGTCGTTGCCACCGTTGAACTGGTTGTTCAGGCCCGCAACACGGACCCTGGAGCCATCGATGGGGCTGACACCGTTCGGGCCGTTGGTGCCGGTCCAGTAGAAAAGCCGGTTGGCGATGGTGCCGGTGTGCATGCCGCAGTGGTAGTGGTCGCACAGCGTGAAGGCGTCGGCCAGCGCGCGCTGGAACGGCACCTCCGCCGTTTCGTAGTAGCCCATCGACAAGGGCAGCTTCGCATCGGGCCACTGGGACATGCGCCCGTGGTCCCAGGCCGCCTGCGAGTCCAGCCAGGTGTGGGGCGTGCTGCCGGCGCGCTGCGCGTTGCCCTTGGCTTCGTCCAGGCGGTAGGGCACATAGGTGCTGGGCGGCGACGTCTTGGTGTAGGTCTGGTAGAAAACGTTGCGGCCGTTGGGCGTCGGGATCGGGAAACGGTCACCGAAGCCGCGCACGCCCTTGAAGGTGCCGAAGTACCCATCGAACGAGCGGTTCTCCATCATCAGCAGGACGACGTGCTGCACGTCCTGGATGGTGCCGGTGGCGTTGTGGGCCTCGATGGCCAGGGCGCGGCGGATGGCCGGTGGGAAGGCAGTGAGCGTGGCCGAAGCCGCGCCCACGCCGAGCGCGGTCGTGAGGAAATTGCGTTTGGAGGAATCGACGGTCATTTGGAGGAGTCTTTCTTGTCCGTGAGCGGGGTTCCGGGGGGCTGCCCCGTTCAGGGCTTGGGCGCGCAGTGCGTGTCCGGACTGGCGCATGTGGCCGCCGCTGCGGGAACGGTGGCATCCGAGCCACCGCTGCCACCGCAGCCCGCCAGCAGCAGGGCAAGAAAGAGCGCGCTGGCGCCCGGCAACGGGCGGCCGATCAGAGGCAGCGGCGAGCGCTGCAGAGGGATGGTCATGGCGTGGGAAGAAGGGAAGGAATGAAGTCCTTCATTCTTCCCGCCGACTGTGGCGCCAGAGTGACGTCAGCGTGACGCGGCGGGGGCACCGCCGTGACGCCGCCGCCGGTCAGAGGTTGGGTGCGAGCAAGCGCTGCAGGATGCCTTCGTCCATGCCACGCCGCGTGGCCAGGTCGTGCACCTGGTCTTCGCCGATCTTGCCGACGTTGAAGTACTGGCTCTCGGGATGCCCGATGTAGAAGCCGCTCACGCTGGCGGCGGGCGTCATGGCCAGGCTTTCGGTGAGGCCCATGCCGATCTCGCCGCACTGCAGCACGCGGAACAGTTCGCTCTTGGCGCTGTGGTCCGGGCAGGCCGGGTAGCCGGGCGCGGGACGGATGCCCTGGTACTTCTCGGCGATCATGTCGTCGTTGCTCAACTGCTCGCCGGCCGCATAGCCCCACAGGTCGGTGCGCACGCGGTGGTGCAGGCATTCGGCAAAGGCTTCGGCCAGGCGGTCGGCCAGGCTCTTGAGCATGATGGCCGAGTAGTCGTCCAGCGCATCGACGAAGGCCTGCTCTTTCTTCTCCACGCCCAGGCCCGCCGTGACGGCGAACAAGCCCGCGTAGTCGGCCACGCCGCTTTCCTTGGGCGCCACGAAGTCGGCCAGGCACCGGCTGGGGCGCGGCACGCCATCGATCACGTGCTTTTCGGTCTGCTGGCGCAGGCCGTACCAGGTCATGGCAACCTCGGTGCGCGATTCGTCGGTGTAGAACTCGATGTCGTCGCCCACGCTGTTGGCCGGGTACAGCGCCAGCACGCCGCTGGCACTCAGCCAGCGGCCCTCCACCAGCCGGCGCAGCATGGCCTTGCCATCGGCGAAGACGCGCGTGGCCTGCTCGCCCACCACCTCGTCGGTCAGGATGGCAGGGTACGGGCCGGCCAGGTCCCAGGTCTGAAAGAACGGTCCCCAGTCGATGTACCGGGCCAGCTCGTTGAGGTCGAAGTTCTTGAACATGCGCCGCCCCAGCAGGCGCGGCGTGGCCGGGCGGTAGGCCGACCAGTCGATGGGCGTGCGGTTGGCGCGGGCCTTCGCCAGCGGCCACAGGGGCGTCTGCTTCTTGTTGGCGTGCTGGGTGCGCACCTTGTCGTAGTCGGCGTTCAGCTCCTGCACGTAGTGGTCGGCGCCGTCGCCCAGCAGGCTCTGCGCCACGCTCACGCTGCGCGACGCATCGGGCACGTAGACCACGGGGCCTTCGTAATGCGGCGCGATCTTGACGGCGGTGTGCACACGGCTGGTGGTGGCACCGCCGATGAGCAGCGGGATCTTCTTGATGCGGAAGTGCTCGTCCTTTTGCATCTCGCCGGCCACGTATTGCATCTCTTCCAGGCTGGGCGTGATCAGGCCTGACAGGCCCACGATGTCCGCGCCCTCGACCTTGGCGCGCGCCAGGATCTCGTGGCAGGGCACCATCACGCCCATGTTCACCACCTCGAAGTTGTTGCACTGCAGGACCACGGTGACGATGTTCTTGCCGATGTCGTGCACGTCGCCCTTCACGGTGGCGATGATGATCTTGCCCTTGCTGCGCACGTCGCGGCCGGCCAGTTCGTCCTGGCGCTTTTCTTCCTCGATGTAGGGGATCAGGTGGGCCACGGCGGATTTCATCACGCGGGCGCTCTTGACCACCTGCGGCAGGAACATCTTGCCCGCGCCGAACAGGTCGCCCACCACGTTCATGCCGTCCATGAGCGGGCCTTCGATCACGTGCAGCGGCCGCCCGCCCTTGGCGACGATGGCCTGGTAGGCCTCTTCGGTGTCTTCCACGATGAAGTCGGTGATGCCGTGCACCAGCGCGTGCGACAGGCGTTCGCCCACGGTCTTCGGATGTTCGGGCGTACCGCGCCATTCGAGCCGCTTGCTCTCGTCCTTGGCACCGCTGCGGGCCGTCTCGGCCACCTCGACCAGGCGTTCGCCGGCGTCGGGGCGGCGGTTGAGCACCACGTCTTCCACGCGGTCGCGCAAGGTGGGCTCCAAGTCGTCGTACACGCCGACCATGCCTGCGTTGACGATGCCCATGTCCATGCCGGCCTGGATGGCGTGGTACAGGAACACGGTGTGGATGGCCTCGCGCACCGGGTCGTTGCCACGGAAGCTGAAGCTCACGTTCGACACGCCGCCCGAGACCTTGGCGCCCGGCAGGTTCTGCTTGATCCAGCGCACGGCCTCGATGAAATCGACCGCGTAGTTGTTGTGCTCTTCGATGCCGGTGGCCACCGCGAAGATGTTGGGGTCGAAGATGATGTCCTCGGGCGGAAAGCCCACCTCGTCAACCAGCACGCGGTAGGCCCGCTCGCAGATCTCGATCTTGCGCTCGTAGGTGTCGGCCTGCCCCACCTCGTCGAAGGCCATCACCACGGCGGCGGCGCCGTAGCGCTTCACGAGGCGCGCCTCGTGCTTGAACTTCTCCACGCCCTCTTTCATGGAGATGGAGTTGACGATGCCCTTGCCCTGGATGCAGCGCAGGCCGGCCTCGATCACGTCCCACTTGGAGGAGTCCACCATGATGGGCACGCGGGCGATGTCGGGCTCGGAGGCGATCAACTGCAGGAAGCGCACCATGGCCGCCTTGCTGTCGAGCATGGCCTCGTCCATGTTGATGTCGATGACCTGTGCGCCGTTCTCCACCTGCTGGCGCGCGACGGCCAGGGCCTCTTCGTACTGGTCGTTCAGGATCATGCGGGCGAAGGCCTTGGAGCCGGTGACGTTGGTGCGCTCGCCGATGTTGACGAATAGCGTGCCCTCGCCGATGGAAACCGGTTCGAGGCCCGAGAGCTTCATGGGAGGCGGGATAAGGGGGGCGGACATCAGGCTCACCTGCGCAATCGGTAGTTGGGAACAGGCGAGCGTCGTTGGACAGTGGGGCCATCGCCGCCCGAGCCTGACGCCTGGTTGAGCCGGTTGATCGGCAGGCGCTGCAACGCTCCTCGGGGGCGGCCGGATTTTACGCGCCCTGCGACCGGGCCCTCACCGCGCCCCGCCTCCCGAGCGGGTTCTCCGGACAGCGGCATGGAAAGTGCTTGGCCGCTTCCCAGGAAGGAGCCCTCCCATGCAATCGCCCTTCGATGGTGCAACGCCCAGCCTGTGGGCCGGTGAGATTCTGCAACGCCGCCGCCTGGTGTGCGGCTCCATTCTGGCCCTGGGCCTGTCGGGTCCGCTGGCGGCCGCCGAACATCGGGATCAGCTGGAGCGCATCCGCTCCGCCCGGGTCCTTCGCGTGGCAGTCCCACAGGACTTCCCACCGTTCGGCTTTCCGCAGGGCAGCGAGCTGGCGGGCTTCGACATTTCCATTGCCAAGATGCTTTCGATGCACCTGGGCGTGTCGCCGCAGATGGTGCCGGTGCCCAGCGGGGACCGGCTGGCGGCACTGTTGGAAGACCGCGTCGACATCATCATCTCCAGCCTGGGCAAGACGCCCGAGCGCGAGAAAAGCATCGACTTCTCCAGTGTCTACGCCCCGACCTACCTCGGTGTCTTCAGCCAGCAGAAATTGAGCCGCGACGAATTGCTGAAACTTCCAGCCCCGGTCGTCGGAGCGGCGGAAAACAGCCTGGAGGAATCCCTGGTCCGGGCATTCCTGCCGACCGCGAAAATCCAGGGATTCAAAGGCAGCGCCGCGTTGCTGGACGCCTATGCCGCAGGCCATTTCGAATTCTTCGCGGGTGGCAACGTGCTGGTGGAATCCATCAAGGATGTCGGTCTGCGCACCCGTGTGCACCAGGTGGCGCTCCTCAAAGAGAGCCCGTGCTACATCGGCCTTCGGCAAAACGAAGCACGGCTGAAGGACGAGATCAACCGCTTCCTGGCAAGCATCCGTTCGTCAGGCGCCCTCATGGTCAACGCCATGAAATGGTTCCGCCAGAGCTTTTCGGCCGACATGTTCAAGTGAGCAGCACGGGCAGCGGCGCCCACCTTCACCCTCTGATTCATCGCACCGGCAAGAACTGCAGGAAAGAGCCACCCACCAGCCCCTGCACATAGGTGATGGCGGCACGGCGGTACTTTTCGGTGGCCACCGCCGACAGCAAGTCGAGCCGGCCGATGATCTTGCCGAACTCGCGCTCGAAGCTCAGATTGCGCCCCTGCGGACCGATCTCGTCGGCCAGCAGCAGCGGCTGGCCCGCCGCGGTGCGGCGCTGCGAGAGCATCCACACGGCGATCTCCACATTGCGCGCCGCGTTGTACAGGTGCTGGGCATCCAGGCTGTCGAGCAGGAAGAACTCGATCTTTCCGTCGTGCGCGGTGATCAGCATGTCGGCCGTGGCATAGATGAACGCCGCCACGCGGTCGCCCGCGAATTCGGGCGCCAGGGCCGCAGCCATCGCCGCGATGTCGCGCCGCCCCTGCAAGGGCGCCCAGACCCCGCCCTTTTCGATGGTGGTGCGGACCTGCTCCATGGCCTGCTCGCGGCCCACGGCGCTGGTCTTGCGCCATTCGGCAGGGTTGCGGCGGTAGAGCTTGTCCATCAGCCGATAGAGGCTGTCCAGGTTCTCGCGCATGGCCAGCGTCGCCATGCGGTTCACGTCGGACTGCCCCAATTCGCTGCCATTCGCAGACGCGCCTTTGACCTCGCCATGGGGCGCGGGCGGGCTGGTGCAGCCGGACACGGCCGCCAGCGTGCAGCAGGACAGGAGGAGCGGAACGAACGTCAGTCGCATTGCGCCGCATTATCGACAAGGCTTGAAAAGCAGCCAGGGTTTCCTGAAACTGCCGAGGCAGTCTTTCCGTACTCAAGTCGATGCCGCAGCAGGGCCGTTGGAGGTGGGCCCATGCCATGTGATCGACTCCCGAAACCAGTTCACTGCGGTTTCGGATAGTCATCGGACAATAAGGAGCAAAAATACTCTAAAAGAGGCCACATTCGGCCAAGTCAGGATATTTACACGCAGAGTTGTCGTACAACTTGTGCAAAATTCACCGTTTTGGGGCGCCGCCCCGCCTGGAAAGAAGCCATGTCGCCCCCTATCTCCCCACTAGCGCAACGCAGGAACGTCTTCCTGCTGGCGTTGTTTTGCTGCCTGCTCTGGGGCAGCTCGTACCCTGCGATCAAGAATGGCTACGCGCTGTTCGGCATCGACAGCAGCGACACCCCATCCAAGCTCGTGTTCGCCGGCTGGCGCTTCGCCCTGGCGGGCCTGGCGCTGCTGGCCTGGGTGGCCGCCAGCGGCCGGCAGATCAGCGGCTGGCCGGCCCGGGCGTGGGGCCAATTGGCGCTGCTGGGCCTGTTGCAGACCACGCTGCAGTACATCTTCTTCTACATCGGCGTGGCGAACACGACGGGGGTGAAGGCGTCGATCATGAACGCCACCGGCACCTTCTTCAGCGTGTTGCTGGCGCATTTCCTGTACCACAACGACCGCATCAGCCATGCCAAGGCCTGGGGCTGCATCGTGGGCTTCGCGGGGGTCATGGCGGTCAACCTCGGCGCCGGGCTGGCCGGAACGCTGACCGATTTCGAGTTCGCCCTGCTGGGCGAAGGTTTCGTGGTGATCGCCGCCCTGGTGCTGGCGCTGGGCGGCGTCTACGGCAAGCGCATTTCCCAGGGGATGGACCCCATCGTGATGACGGCCTACCAGTTGACCATCGGCGGACTGGTGCTGCTGGCGCTCGGCTATGCCTTGGGGGGGGGCGCTGGGCGAGGTGACGTGGGCTTCGTCATCGCTGCTGGCCTATCTGGTGGTGCTGTCGTCGCTGGCCATCTCGATCTGGAGCCTGCTGCTCAAGCACAACCGGGTGAGCCTCATCACCGCGTTCAACTTCATGGTGCCCGTGTTCGGCACCTTGCTGTCGGCCTGGTTCCTGGAAGAAAGCCTCCTCGAATGGCGCAACGCGGTGGCCCTGGTGCTGGTGTGCAGCGGCATCTGGCTGGTAACGAGGGTATCCGCACCGCGCGCGTGAGCCTGCAGCAGCGCGTCCAGCGGGCACCCCTTTCGTCCCCGTGATCGGGCATGTGGGCACCTGCCCCGAACGGCGCTGAGGGGCATCTGTGCCGACTGCCTTCAGAAAGCGCGAAAATCACCGGCTGATCTGTCACCCCTTCCCAAGGAACGCAAGCGAATGAGCACGACGCAACCGACCATCATCTACACGCTGACCGACGAAGCCCCCGCCCTGGCGACCGCCGCCTTTCTGCCGATCGTGCGGACCTTCGCGGCCCCAGCGGGCATCCACGTGGAGACCAGCGACATCTCGGTCGCCGGCCGCATCCTGGGCCAGTTTCCCGAGCGCCTGACCGAGGCACAGCGCGTGCCCGACAACCTGGCCGCCCTGGGCAAGCTGACGCTCTCGCCTGACGCCAACATCATCAAGCTGCCCAACATCAGCGCATCGGTGTCGCAGCTGGTGGCAGCCATCAAGGAACTGCAGGGCAAGGGCTATGCGATTCCCGACTACCCCGAAAATCCGACGACCGACGAAGAAAAGGACATCCGCGCCCGCTACAACAAGTGCATCGGCAGCGCGGTGAACCCGGTCCTGCGCGAAGGCAACTCCGACCGCCGCGCACCCAAGGCCGTCAAGGAATACGCCCGCAAGAACCCGCACAGCATGGCCGAATGGAGCCAGGCATCTCGCTCGCACGTCTCGCACATGCACCACGGCGACTTCTACCACGGCGAAAAGTCGATCACGCTCGACAAGGCGCGCGACGTGAAGATGGAACTGGTCGGCAAGAGCGGCAAGACCACGGTGCTCAAGCCCAAGGTGTCGCTGAAGGACGGCGAGATCATCGACAGCATGTTCATGAGCAAGACGGCCCTGCTCGAGTTCTACGAAAAGGAGATCGAGGACGCGCACAAGACCGGCGTGATGTTCTCGCTGCACGTCAAGGCGACGATGATGAAGGTGTCGCACCCGATCGTCTTCGGCCACGCCGTGCGCATCTTCTACAAGGAAGCCTTCGCCAAGCATGCGCAGCTGTTCGAAGAACTGGGCGTGAACGTGAACAACGGCATGGTCGATCTGTACAACAAGATCGCCACGCTGCCCCAGAGCAAGCAGGACGAGATCAAGCGCGACCTGCACGCCTGCCACGAAAACCGCCCCGAGCTGGCGATGGTCGATTCGGCCAAGGGCATCACCAACTTCCACTCGCCCAACGACGTCATCGTCGATGCCTCGATGCCCGCCATGATCCGCAACGGCGGCAAGATGTGGGGCGCCGACGGCCGCCTGAAGGACACCAAGGCGGTGATCCCCGAGAGCACCTTCGCCCGCATCTACCAGGAGATCATCAACTTCTGCAAATGGCATGGTGCCTTCGACCCCAAGACCATGGGCACCGTGCCCAACGTGGGCCTGATGGCCCAGCAGGCCGAAGAGTACGGTTCGCACGACAAGACGTTCGAAGTGCCTGAAGCCGGCGTGGCCAACATCGTCGATCTGGCGACGGGCGAAGTGCTGCTGAGCCAGAACGTGGAAGAAGGCGACATCTGGCGCATGTGCCAGGTGAAGGACGCGCCGATCCGCGACTGGGTGAAGCTGGCCGTGACCCGCGCCCGCAACTCCGGCATGCCCGCCGTGTTCTGGCTGGACCCGTACCGCCCGCACGAGAACGAGGTCATCAAGAAGGTGAAAACCTACCTGAAGGACCACGACACGACCGGCCTGGACATCCAGATCATGAGCCAGGTGCGCGCAATGCGCTACACGCTGGAGCGCGTGATCCGCGGCCTGGACACGATCAGCGTCACCGGCAACATCCTGCGCGACTACCTGACCGACCTGTTCCCCATCATGGAACTGGGCACCAGCGCCAAGATGCTGTCCGTCGTGCCCCTGATGGCCGGCGGCGGCATGTACGAAACGGGCGCTGGTGGCTCGGCGCCCAAGCACGTGCAGCAACTGGTGGAAGAAAACCACCTGCGCTGGGATTCGCTGGGCGAGTTCCTGGCCCTGGCCGTCAGCCTGGAAGACCTGGGCCTGAAGACCGGCAACCAGCAAGCCACCCTGCTGGCCAAGACGCTGGACACCGCCACCGGCAAGCTGCTGGACAACAACAAGAACCCCAGCCCCAAGACCGGCCAGCTGGACAACCGCGGCAGCCAGTTCTACCTGGCCCTGTACTGGGCCCAGGAACTGGCCGCGCAGACCGAGGACACGGCCCTGGCCGCCAAGTTCGCCGGGCTGGCCCAGACGCTGGCCGACAACGAGCAGAAGATCGTCGGTGAACTGGCGGACGTGCAGGGCAAGCCGGCAGACATCGGCGGGTACTACCTGCCCGACCCGAAGAAGACCGAGGCCGTGATGCGGCCCAGCGCCACGCTGAATGCGGCGCTGGCTGCCGTGACCGCCTGATCCGCGTGAGAAAGCGCCGGCCCTTGCACAAGGGCTGGCCGGTTTCGAAAGCGCCTGCCCACCGCAATGTGGGCAGGCGCTTTTCTTCATGGCCGCCGGATCGGACCGCCTCTATCGGGGAACGAACAGCAGCTGCCCCTCGGGCGTCGGCCGATAGCTGAAACGTCCGTCGAGCACCACCTTGCCGCCGATACGAGCCACCCAGGTGTAATCGCCCACGCGGGTGCCCGCGTTGCCGAAATCGCTGGGATAGTGCACGGTCCCGGCACGCTCGCCGCCCCCTTGGGGCTCGGCGGTCGCGGTGGTCGTCTTCCCGTCCGGCGTGGTCACGGTGAACTCCACACGCGGCTGGCGGGTCGCCATCTTGTCGCTCACGCTCAGCCCGATGGCCGGGCGCGCGGTGTACAGAACGCTCTGGGCGAAAGCCGGGGCCGCTGCGGCCAAGACCGCCATGCATGCGGCGCTGCGAAAAGAAAATGCCATCTGTGCTCCTTTGTCTTTCTGAGTGAGCGGTTCAATCGCCGCACCGCACCGCCCGAAGTGGCGCAACGGAGGCCGGCTCCCAGGGCGCGCGGCCGATGTGCGTGCCGCCACCCCAACCGTACTCGAAGGGTTCGCCCTGCGGCGACGTGCCGAACGCACTGATGCGCCCTTTGCCCACGTCCAAACCCCAGGCCTGCTCCAGGCGCGTGATCTCCAGCGGCGTCCCGGGCGGCAGCGTGCGGACCCGCTGCAGGCCGTGAAAGCGGTCGTTCGCCGTATCGCGCGGATGCGGTGAGAGCACGAGCGTCGGCGCATCGCGCACCTGGTAGAGGCCGGATTCCTGCAGCAGCACCACACGGGCCGGCGCACGCAGCGGCAGGCATCCGCTGGAAGCCAGATCATCACGGCCTTCACAGCCGGCCAGTGCCGCGAGAAGCGGCAGCCACGCCAGTCCAGCCCGGCGGCCGCAAGCCGACAGGCGCCAGGGCTCAACCCACCTTGCCACACGATTTGCCATGGGCGAAATGTGTCGCAACAGGCACCGCCCAGGGGTAAGACAACAGCGCAGCTGCGCCTTCTGGGGCCGCGGCCCCCGTCATTTTGGTCATGCGTGGGCCATGGGGCGCCACCCCACGGCTCGCCTACGTCCCGGTCACCTAGTGGCTGATCATCCAGGGCCGCTTGGACGGAAACGCCTTCGCTCCGCTCGCCGCCGTCACCGTGGCGCTGCGCTTGCCAGAGCCGCAGCAGCCGCACCCCGCCGGATGGCGCATCCGCCCGTAACTGCCTTCTTCACCGTTGCGGGAGGAGCGCGGCGCATGCTGCGCCCGCTCGTTGGTGTCGAACGCACGGCGCTGCTCCGGGCTCACGCAGGCCAGCCGGGGAGCGCTGGCGAAGACGCGGGGGGAGGCAGCGCTGCACCGAGGGCAGGCAGCGGGCTCGTTGCGCAGCGCCAGGCTGCGCAGGGCATCGAAGCCGCCACACATGGCGCACTGGTAGTCGTAGGTGGGCATGGCGCGGTGTCCTGTGGTGGAGGGAATCAGACGAGGTCGGGCGACAGCGGCATGTCGATGCTGCCGTCCAGCATCTTCACCGGGCCGCTGGCGTTCGGGTTGATGTCGAACTCGAAGATCTGCGTCGGCAGCCACAGCGTGGCGCAGGCGTTGGGCACATCGACCACGCCGCTGATGTGGCCCTGCACAGGGGCTGTTCCCAGGATCGAATACGCCTGGGCGCCGCTGTATCCGAACTTCTTCAGGTATTCGATCGCGTTCAGGCAGGCCTGGCGGTAGGCCACGTTCACGTCCAGGTAGTACTGCTTGCCCGCCTCGTCGACCGAGATGCCTTCGAAGATCAAATAATCGTTGTAGGTCGGCACGATGGGGCTGGGTTTGAAGATCGGGTTCTTGATGCCGTACTTCGCCATGCCGCCCTTGATGAGGGTGACCTTCATGTGCACCCAGCCGGCCATTTCGATCGCGCCGCAGAACGTGATTTCGCCGTCGCCCTGGCTGAAATGCAGGTCGCCCACCGAGAGGCCCGCGCCGTCGACATAGACCGGGAAGAACACTTTCGATCCGCGCGACAGGTCCTTGATGTCGCAGTTGCCCCCGTGCTCGCGCGGCGGCACGGTGCGCGCGCCTTCGGCCGCGGCCTTGGCCTTGGCCTCGCCGGTCAGGCGGCCCATGTGGGCGGTGACGGCCGAGGGGGGGTTGGCCAGGCCAGCGGTGGGATCGGTGTCGATGAGCTTTTGCTCACGCTCGTTCCAGAGGTCGAGCATTTTCTTGTCGGGCAGGCAGCCGATCAGGCCGGGGTGGATCAGGCCGGCGAAGTTGACGCCCGGAATGTGGCGCGAACTGGTGAACATGCCCTTGAAGTCCCAGATCGATTTCTGTGCCTCGGGGAAATGCTCGGTCAGAAAGCCACCGCCGTTCTTCTTGGAGAAGAACCCGTTGAAACCCCACAGGCTGTCCTGCTTGGCGCCGATGTCGAGCAGGTCCACCACCAGCAGGTCGCCCGGCTCCGCACCCTTGACGCCCACCGGGCCCGAGAGGTAGTGCACCGTGGTCAGGTCGATGTCGCGCACGTCGTCGGCGCTGTCGTTGTTCTTGATGAAGCCGCCGGTCCAGTCGAAGGTTTCCAGAATGAAATCGTCGCCCGGGTTCACCCAGCAGGCCATCGGAATGTCGGGGTGCCAGCGGTTGTGGATGTTCTCGTTCTGGGTCGGCGATTGGTTCAGATCGACGTGGATGAGGGTTTCAGCCATGGCGTGCTCCTGGAAAGTGAAGGAAGAGAAGGCGAGAGGGAAGGAACGAAAAATCCGTCGCGGACAGTGGCCGTTCACACGGACAGGTAGGCCTTGATGCGCTGCTGGTCGGTGTCAGCGCGGGCGGTTTCATGCACCAGGCGGCCGCCTTCGATCACGAACAGGCGGTCGGCCACGTCCATGGCGAACGAGAGCACCTGCTCGCTCACCACGATGGTGATCTGGCGCAGCTTGCGGATCTCGTTGAGGGCGCGGGCGATGTCTTTGATGATCGAAGGCTGGATGCCCTCGGTGGGCTCGTCCAGCAGCAGCACCTTGGGATCGGTCACCAGCGCACGGGCGATGGCCAGCTGCTGCTGCTGCCCGCCCGAAAGATTGCCGCCCTTGCGACGGCGCATGTCCCACAGCACAGGGAACAGCGCATAGATCTCTTCGGGGATCTGGCGGGTCTTCGAGTTCTCCAGGCCGGTCTGGATGTTCTCCTCCACCGTCAGCGTGGGGAAGATCATGCGGCCCTGCGGCACGTAGGCGATGCCTTTGGCCACGCGCCGAAAGCTCTCGTCCCGCGTCACCTCCTGGCCGGCCACGGTGATGCAGCCGCTCTTGACCGGCATCACGCCCATCAGGCTCTTGAACAGCGTGGTCTTGCCCATGCCGTTGCGGCCCATGATGGCCACGGTTTCGTTGGCGCGGCCCTCGAACGAGATGCCGTGCAGCGCTTCGCTCTGCCCATAGGCGACGTGCAGGTCGGTGACTTTCAGCATGGGGGGGCTCCAGAAAACTCAGGGCGTGGGCAAAGGACAGCGGCGCGTCTCAGTGGCCGAGGTACACGTCGATCACCTTGGGGTCGTTCTGGACCTTGTCCATCGACCCTTCGGCCAGGATCTTTCCCTGGTGCATCACGGTGACCTTGTGCGCGATGCGCTTGACGAACTCCATGTCGTGCTCGATCACGATCACCGCGCGGTTCCTGCAGATGCGCTGCAGCAGCTCGGCCGTGAGCTCGCGCTCGCGCGCGCTCATGCCGGCGATGGGCTCGTCCAGCATCAGCAGCTCGGGCTCCTGCATCAGCAGCATGCCGATCTCCAGCCATTGCTTCTGGCCGTGCGAGAGCAGGCCGGCCTCGGTGGCGAGCAGCCCGCCCAGGCCGATGTCGTCGGCCACGTCCTGCACCCGCTCCTTCACCGCGCTGGTGCAGCGAAAGGCCAGCGCGCCGAACACGGTGCGCCCGGTGGGATAGGACACCTCCAGGTTCTGAAAGACCGACAGGTTCTCGTAGATGGACGGCGTCTGGAACTTGCGGCCGATGCCCAGCCGCACGCGCTTGTGCTCGGCCATGCGCGTCAGCTCCTCGTTCTTGAACTTGATGCTGCCGCTGGTGGCGCGCGTCTTGCCGCAGATCAGGTCCAGCAGCGTGGTCTTGCCCGCGCCGTTGGGGCCGA
>NZ_BAAJYR010000065.1:0-16762 GCF_057546605.1 Acidovorax sp. KPB24-03
CGCCCAACTCCATCCTGTCGTGGGCGCTGGACGAAGGCACCGCCGCTGCCGCCGTGGCACTGGAGCGCACCCTTCCCACCGAGGCAGCTGCGCAGCGCAGCCCCAGCGCCCCTTCGGCCGGCACCGGCCCGGCGGCCCCGACCTACTCGGCCCGCTTTCTCCAGAACAAGAACCAACGATTGCAAGGGAAGTAAAAACGCATGGGCACGCACATCTTCAGCGGCGGCGAGGGCGCGATCACGCAGGTGGCCAACGGCTGGACGTTCGATCCGGCCACGCCCGTCAAGCTCAAGACCAGCGGCAAGCAGGGCACGGCCTGGCACAGCAACAACAGCAAGGCCATCCTCATCCCGCTGGGCACCATCAAGGAACACGGCACCGACATGTCCAACCGCTACGGCGCGATGGACCAGGGCAAGCACGATCCTTCCAGCACCATCGTGGGCTGGTTCACCAACGTCCGTGACCATGTGAACCAGCATGTCACCTACGTCAAATCCGTGGTGCACGAGGCCGGCGAGATGGTCGTCAATGGCGTGACCACCCTCACCAATGCCATCCTGGTCCGGCTCTCGCCCGAGACCCAGAAGATGATCGACAACGCCGGCAAGGTGATGGGTGGCATGGAGGCCCGGCACTTCGGCCAGGCAGCACAGGAGGAGGTGGACGCCATCCTCGAGATGCTCAAGGATCCATCCACCTACGTGGGCCTGGGCGTGTCGATCGCGGCCACGGCCGTGCAGGGCGTTCCCATCGTCGGCCAGATCGCCGGCGGCGCCGTGATGGCCGACCGCGTGGTCGGCACGGGCCAGGCGGCCGTGCAGGCGGCCGAGGAGATCCGTTCCATCACCGAGACCTGGGGCTCGGAGATGACCCCCGAGCAACTGGAGGCCGCCCGCGTGCGCCTGGCCAAGTGGCTGCTGGGCAGCGGCGCGGCCCTGCTGGCCGCGATCGCGGGCAAGCGCTTCAAGCGCAAGACGCAGACCGAGGGCAAGAACGACACGCACCCCACCAAGGAGCACAGCGACAGCCAGCACCCCAATGGCAAGGGACCATGCGAGTCGTGCACCATCGGCGGGCCGGTCATCCTGTCCAGCGGCCAGAAGCTCATGGACGAGACCGACTTCACCCTGCCCGGCCCCATTCCCCTGGTCTGGCGCCGCCGCTACCGATCAGGCCTGGCCGAGGACGGCCCCTGGGGCCGCGGCTGGAGCCACCCGATGGCACAGGAACTGCGGCTTTCCGCCGACGGCATGGTGCTGCTCGACGAAGCGGGCCGCCATGTGCCGTTGCCCCACGTCGCCCTGGGCGGCGAGTGGTTCGACCCGTATGAGAAGTTCACCGTGCGCCACCCGGAAGAGGGCCTGTGGGTCATCGCGCACAAGGGCGGACTGGAGCACCACTACCGCCAGCACGCCCCCGAGCAGTGGCGCCTGCCCCTGGCACGCTTGCAGGATGCGAACGGCAATGCCGTGGCGCTGCACTGGGCGGCGGGCGACACCGATACCGCCACGGGCGAGGTGCTGACCTGGAGCGCGCGGCAGGCCCGCGAGCAGGCCATGGCCGATGGCGGCGTCAGTGCGGCCAGTGCAGGGGTGTTCTCTTCTCCCTTCGCGCTGCCTCGCTTGGTCGGCCTGTCCGATTCGGCGGGGCGGCAGTTGCGGCTGGCCTGGACGCCGCCCACCCCCGATGCCCTGCCCACCGATCCCCTGGGTGGCGCGCGCCTGGCCGCCGTCGAGCTGCTGGCGCCCGGCCAATCCACGCCCCAGGTACTGGCCCGCTATGCCTACGACGCGCAAGGCCAGCTCGTCGCCACGCACCACGGCGACCTGCCCTACCGCCAGTACGCCTGGCGCTCGGGCGTGCTGGTCGGCTACCGCAAGGCCAGCGGCCACCGCTACTTCGCCCAGTACGACGCGGAAGGCCCGCAGGGCCGCGTGCTGCGCTCATGGTGCGCCGATGCGCCCATCCCCGGCCAGGACGACGACCGCTTCACCTATCTGCCGCACGAACGCATCACCCGCCACACCGATGGCCTGGGGCGCGTGACCGCCTACCACTGGGATGCGCGCTTCAACATCGTGGCCACCGTCACTGCCGAGGGCACGCCCGAGGAATTGAGGGAAGAGACGCCGTTCGATGCCACCGGCACGGCCAAAGGGAGCACCGATCCGCTGGGCCGACGCACCACGCTGCGCCATGACGCGCGTGGCAACCTCACGCAGATCACCAACGCCCTGGGGCAGTCCACTGCGCTGCAGTACAACGCGATGGACTTGGTGACGACGCTGCGCGATGCGATGGGCTTCGAGTGGCGGCGTACCTACGACCGCCACGGCAATCTGGTGCAGACGACCGATCCGCTCGGGCAGACCACGGCCTACCAGTACGACGGCCTGGGGCGGCCGGTGGAGGTGATCGATGCCAAGGGCGGCAAGAAGGTGCTGCGCTGGGACGAGGCGGGCAACCTGATTGCCTACACCGACTGCTCGGGCCGCACCACGCGCTTTGCCTACGACGCGTTGGGGCAGCTGGTGCAGCGCACCGATGCGCTGGGGCAGGCAACGCGCTACACCTACGACCGCGCGGGCCGGCTCGTCCATGTGGCCGAGCCCGGCACGGACAGCGCCACCGCCTTGCACCAGAACACCTGGAACGGCGAAGGCCACCTGCTGGCCTATACCGATCCGCTGGGCGCCACGACGCGCTACACCTACGACGGCGTGGGCCGGCCCCTGACCCGCATGGATGCCGCCGGGCGCACCCTGGCCTACCACTACGACCGCGCGGGCCGCCTGATCGCCCTCGATAACGAGAACCGCGCGCAGACCACCTTCCGCTACAACCTGCGCGACCAGCTCACCGACGAGATCGGGTTCGACGGCCGCTGGCAGCGCTACGTGTACAACGCCGCGAGTGAATTGACCCACCTGATCGAGGCGGGCGGCAGCGAGGCCGGGCCGGGCAAGGTGACGCACTTCGAGCGCGACGCGCTGGGCCGGCTGCTGGCCAAGCGCGCCCATGGCGACGAAGGCCCGCCCGAGGAGACCACCTACCGCTACGACGCGCTGGGCCGGCTGACCCAGGCGAACAATGGCGCCGCGCACCTGGCCTTCGCCTACGACCCGGTGGGGCAGCTATTGAGCGAGACACAGACGCTCATCGGCCAGGGTGGCCCCGGTCTGCCGCCACGGATAGGCCGCGCAGCAACGGCCGGCCGTCAGGACCTGCAGCGCAGCTTGCGCCACCAATACGACCCGCTGGGTAACCGCACGCAGACGCTGCTGCCCGATGGGCGCACGCTGAACTGGCTGTTCTACGGCTCCGGCCACCTGCACCAGATCAACATCGCGCAGCCAGGACAGGAGGGCGCGCACGAGGTCATCGCCGACATGGAGCGCGACGCTCTGCACCGCGAAGTCGAGCGCAGCCAGGGGGCCGCATCCAGCCAGTACGAGTACGACCCGGCCGGGCGGCTGATCCACCACCGCGCCGGATATCGCACCAGCGGCAACATCGCTACGCAGCCCGTACTGGAGCGGGCCTACGCCTACGACCTCTCGGGCCAATTGGTGGCCCGGGGCGACACCCTTCGAGGCCGCCAGAACTTCCGCTACGACCCCACGGGCCGCATCCTGGCCGCCCTGCCCGGGGCTGGCAGCCACCAGCCGCGCGAACTGTTCGCGTTCGATCCGGCGGGCAATCTGCTGGATGGCGGCGAGGCGCAGGTCGGGCGGCAACACAGCAGCGAAGCCAGGGCCGGCCTGGGCGTGGTGGGTGATAACCGCCTGCGCTTCTACCAGGACCTGCACTTCGAGTACGACGTGCACGGCAATGTGACGAAGCGCACGCGGGGCAATCAGAAAGCGGGGCACCATGAGGTGGTCCAGCTGCGCTGGAATGCCGATCACCAACTGGTCGAGGCCAGCACCACGCGCCATGGGGTCACGCAAACCACGCGCTATGCCTATGACGCGCTGGGACGGCGCGTGTCCAAGGCAGACTCGTTCGGCGCAACGCACTTCCTGTGGGATGGCGATCTGATGGTGCACAGCCAGCGTGGGGGCAAGGACGCGCTGTTCGTGTACGAGCCCGACAGCTTCGTGCCGTTGGCAAGCATCCAGGGCACCGAAGAAAACCGGCACACCTACTGGTACCAGTGCGACCAGATCGGAGCGCCGCTGGAGTTGACGGATGCCCAAGGGCGCATCGCCTGGGCGGCGGATTACAAGGTGTGGGGAGAGGCCACGCTGCGGACCGTGGCGAGGACAGGAACGGATGGCGGCCTTATCCAGCGTCGAATGGGACATGGGCCGGGAACTGACCACATCGAAAGCGCTAGCAGTCGTTCATCCGCTCCGCCACCCATTGAGCAACCCTTCCGATTTCAGGGGCAGCAGTTCGATGAGGAAATTGGGCTGAACTACAACCGGTTTCGTTATTATGATCCGATCATAGGGCGGTTTGCTAATCAAGATCCAATTGGTTTGAATGGGGGAATTAATCTCTTTCAATATGCCTCAAATCCAAATGCATGGATTGACCCTCTAGGACTTAATCGACTGCCCAAAGCAGGTCGATACCATGGCCCAAAACCTCAATACGAAAACCCTGGACATCATGATCCCTCGTCAGGAAAATTCAGAGGAGGAGGTTCAAAAACATCGACGCTTCCATGCAATCATGCAGCACTGGCCAAACGTTCTGTCCCCGACGCAAAAGGACAACATTGGTATGCAATTGATGACAAAGGAGTAATTCACCGCTTTGGAAATAGTAACGACGGGAAAATGCACTGGAATGGTGATGAATCTCAAGGTCGAGGACTGGAGATTCCTTCTGATGTTGAGAAGCGACTGAGAAAAATGCATAAAGAGGGCAAAGCAGTACCTTCTTGCTAGACAAACAAAATGAACAACGAAATTACATATCCGGTAGAAATTTCTCTTCAAACACAGGAGATATTTTGCAATATTCTCATAAAAATCAACGAACACATTATAGGAAATCCAGATGCGTGGTCAGTCTGCGGCCTTTTGGAAAAAGAAATTCAAATCACAATAGATAGGCTAACCAAAAATAACGGCGTAGTTGTATTAAATGAAAATATAGAGAAAAGCTTCAATAAAATTAATATTAATTATGAAGCACTCGAAAAATTTAGCGCCATACCAATAAATAACGAAATTTTTGATGGTGAATTTGCATTTATTGCAACAACCAATCAAAGAAATCACTTTTTTATTTGGAAAGATTATGAATCAAAAAAAATAATCGGGGAAAAAATAAATTTCACCAGGTACATAGAAGATTTAGAAAAAGTTAAGAAAAAAATATCAGATCAATTATTGAGCTTAAAAGAATAAAGGAAAATTCAGTCATTCGGCAGATTTTGATTTCAACTAATCACCTCAACAGTCTGTTTGCTAAAAACCAGTTGCAACGACCCTCGCCGACACAAACCTGCCACAGCCATTGGCCAAATGCTTTGCACTGTGTGGTTTTTTCGCCATTTGCTATTTATTTAATAGCAACAATGCCAATTATGACTAAGGCATTTAGCACTTTTCATCCTCTTTTTTCTTGATGTACCAATTAACCTTCCATAGCTCCTAAATCCATAAAATTTAAGGATGGCCTAATTGTGCTGACGGCAATCTCAAGGCGGCAGTCCCGTCGCGGCCGAAACCAAATAAGACGTCAGAACAGCGAGGCGTCTTGCCAAAGAGAAAGGACTTTGCAGATGAACTCATCAAATGCAATTGAAATCATTACAAAATGGTATCAAATCAAATGCAACGGCCAATGGGAGCATGAATTTGGGATTGAAATTAAAAACATCGACAATCCAGGATGGTGCATTCAAATAAAAGATGATGATAAAAGAACACCGTTCACCTACGCGACAGAATCTTCAGATCAGAACTGGGTACATATCAAGGCTACAGAATACAGTTTTTCCGCCTATGGCGGCCCCATTAATTTAAATGAAATATTAAGACAGGCAGCCAGATGGCTAACCAAAGAGTAATAATTAATTTTCAAACCATCTGAATTCAAAAAATTAATCACAATTCATTATTTTAATCATTATAAACGCTAGGCAAGAAAATTCGCAATTCGCTGATTAAATAAAACAAACCAATACCCAGTTGCAATCAGGAGTCAACTCGAACTCAACATATTAATTGATGAAGAAAATAGCATTGATATTACCCTTACCAATGCCATCCCACTAGACTGGCCTACCAAAGCTTAGATGTACATCCTTCAGACAAAATATCTGAAGATGGGGTAACGACAGTCTCCAATACTGGATAGCGGGTTACACGTATATACCCTAAACTGTTGTATATCCAATTTCAAGAAGCCCTCAGTCAGAGTAAGAAATAAAATTCCCTCAAAAATAAAGCTGCCGAAAGAAATTTTTCTGGTCCTAGCAAGGATCCAGAGAAAAACGTAAAACCAACATCGCGGCAAACAAAAAAACCCGCTGAATATTTTTCAATTGCTTGCGCATGATGTGTCAGAAACAAGGCGTCGACTAGTTAATTACAGATTCGCCCATAAGTTGGAAAATGCGCAAAGATCGTAGTCAGCGGTACTTACCTGCGCCGCGCCTGAGGCAATGACTTCCGGCGGTTGCATAAAGAAAGGAAACCGCCCCGCTTCTATCGCGCAGTTGCCGCCGCACCAGCCGCGTACTACTCCAGTGCGGCACACACACCAGGAGTCCGAACCATGAAGTCTTCTTCGAAGTACGTCTTTCTCTGCGCATCGCTCACGCTGGCCTGGGCCGCTTCGGCACAGGCTTTGCCTGATTTGGTGGTGCCCAGCGTCGATTCGCCCAACCTCGACGGCGGTGTCATCACGGTGCAGGTCAAGAACCAGGGTGCAGGGCCCTCGGCTGCCTGCTACCTGGCGTTGCGCGTTGTGCCATTCGGCGGCAGCCTCAAGGTGTTCAGCCCAAAGATCCAGGCACTCCAGCCTGGCCAGCAGGTGGCGCTGTCAGTTCAGACCGGGTTCCTGCTGTCGCAAGCCCAATACGAGGCGATTGCGGACCGCTCCAACACGGTCCAGGAGACCAACGAGGCCAACAACCGCAACAAGGGCCAGTTCGGCGGAAAGCCCTGAGGCAAAGGAGTGAGTCTGGCCCGCCGGATGGACGACAGCAGGCCCAGCCGGACTGCATCACGGTGGCAGCCGGCTCCGTGTGCAGTGCGTGCAGGCATCCATTGGCAGTGGTGCCACCCGCGTCGGCGGATGGCACCGCAAGAGGCGCCTGCACAGGTGCTTCACAGCCCAACCATTTCGCATTTGGCTGGAGCAGCTATCGGTGTCATGGTCAAGGCCAGGACTCCGCCCCGCGCCGGTCGGCGTGGCGCGGATCACCCCATCAAGTGAAGTTCAACGACCGAACATTCGCGCTCGTTCTCACATCGTGGCGCACGCCCATCATTCCGTTCACGCCCCTCACGTCGCTGGCCGACTGTTCGTTGGCATTGATCAGGAAGCGCGCCTCCCGGTAGCCGGGGTCTTTGTGGATCGTGTCGATGTCGCGCATCGCTTGTTTGGCACCTTCCTTGTCGCCCAATTTTTCGGACAGTTCGCGGTCCGCTTCCAGCAGGTTGCTGGCATCCACATGGCTGGGGCCCCATTCCCAGTACAGCTGCGAGGTGCCCGTCATATCGCGGTGTTGGCGCAAGTGGCCGGCGAATTCGCCCAGGATTTTCTTTTCGGTCTGCACGGCCTGGTCGCGGTCGGCGCTGTGCCGGGCGGGAAAGAACTTCTTGGCTTTGTCTTCCGCAAAGTTTTCGAGGTCGGCCGCCAGGTTCTGCACGAAGTCCTTGCTGGTGACCAGGGTCTGGGTGGCAAAGCTCGTGGGCAGTTCCTTTTCGTCGTACAGGATGCGGGTCGTGGTGCGCGTTTCGCCGTCCCTGAAGAAATCGGTGGACATCGATCCGATATTGGCAACCGCCAGCGATGTCATGCTGGTCACGGCGTCGGCCGCGACTTCGCCCGGGGCGGGTGTCGGGGCGGTGGCGCCTTCGATCAATCCGCTCAATGCGGCCAGAGCCCCGGTGGCGCTGGCTTTGAACGCTTTCGATTCGGACTCACGGATGACCTTGAGCGTGCCGGAGGTGTCTTTGTATTCGAGCGTCCCCAGGCGCGTTTCGCCGGCCACGCCGGCTTGCGGCAGCCCCACCCGCAGGCTGCCGATGGTGGCACCCGCGCCGGCCGACGAGCTTCCCGTAAAGCGATGGTCTTTCTGCCGGACCTCGAAGGCACCGATGGAAATGGCATCGCCGAACTCCTGGTAGGCGCGCTTGACGAGAGAGGTTTTGTCTTCCGGGTTGCCGGGCTCGTGGTAGGGCCCCGCCTTGTCAGGCACACCGATCAGCAATTTGATGAGCCGCGCTTTTTGCTGGGCCAGGTCTCGGTCGCCGCCCACGCCGCCCGTCTTGTGGCGCGGAAATCCGAACACGGCGCCTTCTTGCTCCAGCAGCTCGAAGCTGTGGCCCACGTCACCGCCGATGGAGGCCGAAAAAGAGGCGGCCTCTTCCTGGCCGAGACGGAAGCCGAACGAGGCACCCGCCCCTTCCTGATTGCGGCGGACGGTCGATACGCTCATGCGCAATGAACTGCGGTCCGTGGACACGCCGGACTCGAAGGAAACGATGCGCGTGCGCCCGCCCCCTAAGTCCGCGCGAACCGACATGGTCGCGCCGGACAGGACGCCCGAGATGACTTCGCTCACGTTGCGGGTGGTGCCCTGCGTGTTGCCGGCATTGGCCAGCGAAAAGCCCGAGCCCAGTTCTTCGCCACGGATCATGGAGGCGAGGATTTCTGCGGTTTCAGCGCGGTTTTTGCCTTTGATGGGCGTATTGGCCGGAACGCGGACGTCTTTGTTCACCAGCCGGTCGAACGCGGTCGAGAACGACTTCCAGTCCGGCTGTCCGTCCTCGCGGTTGAAAGTCCGCATTTCCTGCACCGACTTGGCGTCGGTGGGGCCTCCTGCATCGCCGGCCCAGGCGAGCAGCCGGGCGGGCGTCAGCGGAACGTTCTGCTCGGCCAGGGCTGCCGTCAGCAGTTCCTGCACCTGATCGGCGACCGCCACCTCCTGCGAAGCAGACTCGGGCAACTGGATGGCGGCGAGCACGGCCGTGCGCACCTGCGCAATCGCGCTCTCGGAAAGATTGTCGCCCCGCGCAAGGCGCGGCAGCAGCAGCGCTTCCGTCTTGGCACGCTGAAGGATCTCAGATCGCACCATGTTGCGCAGCAGCGTGCCACCGGCGCCAGCGTCGTCCAGCAGCGCCTGGCCATCCACCGCGTTTTGCGCGGTGGGCAAGCCCGCGTCTCCCGCACCGCCGCGGGCTTTAAGGGTGGACTCCAGCACGTCCACCATGTCTTTCATGGCGCGGCCTTCGTGAATGCCGCCGATGTGCGACAGCTCGAATCCCATGTTCTGGCCGCGCGAGGACACGATGGCGTCGTACCCGTAGAACGGGCTTTTGCCGTGGTGCAGCGTGCCGTAGCGCAGCGTGTCTGCAATGCGCTGAAAGCCGGTGCGCGATGCCATGGCACGGTTCAAATGCATGCCCATGGTTTTGGAGGCCCGGGATTCGACCTTCTGGAATTCGCTCTTGGTGCCGTCGGGATTGCGGGGCTTGTCGGTCAACATACCACCACGGACCATCTGCACCGCGTGACGGCATCCATGGACTTCCTGGATGGCGGGGTCGAGTTCGTCGCGCACGGCCAGCAGCGCTTTTTCGGCCAGAGTGAGCGAGGAGCCATTGGCAATCGGGGCACCCGCGCGGCCTGGCCAGCCATTCGGCGTGGCCCGAACGGCGTCGCCCAGCTTGCCGTGGGCAAACATGCTGCTCGGGTCCAAGGCCGGTGCGTTTCTGCCAGCGGCGCGTGCCACCTCGGCCGCAGCGCGCAGGTAAGCGAGCATCGGGCCGCGTTGCGCATCCGTCAGGGCGGGTGCGCCCTCGGCGGCGCCATCGGGCCTGGCGGTGACCTTGATCAGCAAGTCCATCCCCTTGCCACCTTTGAGGCCTTCGATTTTCGCCGCGAAGTTCCAGGCCAGTTGCACATCGGCCGTGATTTCCTCGGCGGGGCGCGGCGTGAGCAGGTCGTCCACCAGCCGGACCTGGGGCAACGCTTGCAGAATGCGTTGGGCCTGCGCCGGGTCTTTCTCGTTGTGGAGAGCCAGCGCCTTGATCAAGACGTTGGTCTCTTCTGGCGACATTCCGGCGGCCTCTTTCAACTGCATGACGCTTGCCAGCAAGGCCGCTTTCTGGTCCGGCGGACCGTTGAATTGGCTCGTGATGATCCCATTGATCGTCGATTCCTTTTTCAGCCTCTGAAGCGCAGCGCCTTCCTGGGGCATCGTGCGGCCCACGCGCGGGGCGGCATTCTCCAGTGTCTTGGGCACCTTGGGCGGCTCGACGCCGTCCTGCCCGAGGAAGCTGCCCATCTTGGGCTTGGCCGACGACACCTTGCTCTGGAAAGGGTTCCAGACAGGCGATACCGTCGTGCTGGAGAAGCCGAAGCCGTGCTTGAACGCACCTTCCTTGAGGCCCTCGGTGACCTTCTTGAGCTTGGACAGCCCACTCTGGCGCCGCATGTCCTGGTCCGGCGTGGCTTGGACGACAGGCTCTTCGTTGGCGGAAGCCACGACGGAGTTCTGGCCGTCATGCACGCTGTTGCCGTCACCACCGCCACCGCCACCAGTGCCTCCTCCAGGCGGCACCACCGTACCCATGGTCGGATCGACAAACTGAAAGGATGAATCCTCATCGACGACTTCGATTTCATCATCGCCGCTGGTGAAAATGCGTTTGGGGTCGGTCTCGACCTTCGAATCAGGTCCCCCTCCGTCAGAGGATTTTTTTGTTTCCGTCTCTTCCTTGCCAAGCCCGTCGGAGAGGACATCGTTCTCTGCACCCGCCTTTTTTGGCAGGGGCTGCTTGCCCTTTGGATCGGTTTTTGAGCCTCCCGACGTTGTCGCGTCTCCCTGAAGATCCGATGCGCCCTTCGTGGGGTCTGAGGCTTCGTTTTCTTTCAATGCAAAAAGCTCTACCAACGAAGGGTTGCGATTCCTGCCGGAGCTGGAGGCCCCCCCGCTGAACCCACTTTCGCCGGCATTGCGAGAGGATTTGGGGATTGGTGGTGCCTCCGATTTTGCGGAAGGTTTCGGCGTTGGCGATGCCTCTGTCTTCGACGACTTGATGCCTACCGCCTTTTTCAGATTGCTGGCGATCTTCGCCTTGATCGATTTATGCTTTTTTTCCTGGCCCGGCAGTCTTGCATCGTTGGGTTCTCCCGATGCGTTGCTCCCCGACTGGCTTTCCCTGCGCGACAACGGCATTCCACCGGAGTCCAGGCGCTTGCTGGATCTGCGAGGCTCTCGGGTCTCCTGGGGTTCTCGCGGGTGTTGGCCCGCATCAACGTCCGAGGGCCGCACGCCGCATAAGTTGGGAAATCGCATCGCATCGCTCCAAAAAAATCGTTGGCAGGGTGGTGCGTGCACGGCACCCACCACCCTCGGCCGTTTCCTACAAAACCATCAAACGGTGGCCGCTGCGGCCTTCAGGTCCTTCAGCGTCTGGGCCGTGACGGGGTCGCCACCGTTGTTGGTGACGCGGGTTTCTATGAAGTCCTTGGTCAGGACGTTCTTCTCGAAGTCGCGCACCTGCTTGCGCGATGCCACGAACACGCGGTCGTAGGTGCCGTTGAGCACGTCTGCTTGGCTTTAGCGCTCATGCCCTGGAACAGGCCTTCGTCGTACATCTTCTTGGTGGCTTCCCAGGTGCCGGTTTCCTTGGGCGCCAGCGTGTCGGAGCCGAAGCAGATGCGCTCGCTGTGCTTCTCGATGAAGCCGCGCCAGGCGGTGAGCGACTGGTCGTCCTTGCCGATCTGCTTGGCCACTTCGCTCCACGAGATGTCCAGGTTCAGGTTGGGGCAGTCCGCCAGCAGCTTCTCCAGCGCGTCCAGATGGCCCTCGCCCTGCTGCACGAAACGGCCCAGGCCGCCGCCGTGCGCCCAGACGATCTTGGTGTCCTGCACCCGCGGATCGCTGAACATCTTGCGCAGGCCTTCCAGGTTGGCCGGCGGGCGCGGTTCGGAGGCCTTGCCCTTGCCCTTGCTGTTGAACTCCTCGATCTGATCGTGCAGGTTGTCGATGTCGCAGTGCAGCACCACGGGCGTGCCGATGACCCCGGCCACTTCCATCAGCTTCGTGAGCGGCTCCATGCGCGGAGTCTGGGTGCTGGCCTGCAACCGGCCACCCGCGAACATGTCCTCCACCAGTTCCTTGTGAACCGTGATTTCACCGATGCCGGTGAAGGTGCCCTTGGTCTTGTACAGCTCGTGCAGCAGGCGGTCGCTCACGCGCGGGTCGCCCAGGTGCAGGCCGGTGATCATGGGGTCCAGGCGGCTGCGCTGCGCCTCGCTCATGCCGGAATTCTTGATGGCCGTGGCCAGATCGGTGTTGACGGCCGTGTCCACGTACAGGATGGACGCATCGACGATCTCCTTGATCAGGCCCGGGTCCTTGCGGAAGTCGTCGATGTCCAGCTTGGGACGGCTGGCCAGTTCTTCGCTCGTGCGGCCGGCGAGCACGCGGTCTTCGATCTTCTTGGGCACGTAATAGAACTCGAGCGGGCCGCAATGGTGCGCGTGTTCGCCGCCGCCGATCTGTTCGGAGATTTCGTGGGGGTTGAGGGCCGTGGTCGCGCCATCGTCACCCGGCAGCTTGGCTTGCAGCAGCGAGGTGGGAATGGGCATCAACGTGGTGTTGCGCACGCCGATGTCATCCATCATCTTCAGCAACTGCTCGGGGTTCAAGCCGCGCTGCACGTAGTTGGTGGGGTGCATGTGGCTATCGCTGTGCGCATCCAGCCCGCTCGACATGACGAAGCCCGGCACATCGAAGTGGTTGCCGTCCATGAGCGCCTCACCCGTCTTCGCGCTGTGAATGACCGCGCTGGAGTGCCGCTTGGCCACCAGCGCGTCGGGGCGCACGCTGCCATCGCCGAAGCGCTTCGGCTGGGTGACCACCATGCTGCTGCTGCGGGGAGGCACGGACGCTGACTTGCCCGAGCCGGTGAAGACGGAACGCAAGCCATCCAGCACGGAACTGCCGCTGAACTTGGACGACTTTTGCGTGGACGAACCCGCACCATCGTTTTTGGATTCGGACGGCTTGAGCAGCGGCGTGGTCACGGAAGCGGAAGACGAAGGCGATTTGACAGTGGTCATATAGATCTTTCAGTGGTTAATAAATAATCTGTTGGACTTATTAATTCTTAACCTCTGCTGCTTTTGCCTTGCCCAGCACCCGAAAGAAGCGACGGCGATGCGAACATTTGCCTTGCCAGGCGGAACTCCTGACGCATTAATCGTATATATGCCAGACCAAAGAAAATGCCGCTATCTGGCCGACCAGATAACGGCATTTTTAGCATCTCTCAATATGCGAGGCCATTCGAAAATGGCGAGAGAAAAGGCACTTAGCGAAGAAATTCCAAGCTACTTGTCCGCTTCGAATTCATCATTTTCGGACACCATCGGGATATAGGCGCGCACCCATTCCTTATCGTTCGACACGATTTTCCAGCTGTGGCCTTCGCCCTGGGTGTCCTCGGCCAGCAAGACCGTGCCGGGGGCCAGGCGGAAGGTGGAGCCATCGCTCACGCGAAACTCCAGCGCGCCCTGCAGCGGCACCACGTATTGCCGGCGGGGCGCCGGCTGGGTGTTTTGCTCCCACGGCTCCACCGAGTTGCTCAGCCAGAACTGCTGGGTGGGGATCTTGTGCAACGCCGGCACCGTGCCGCGCACGAAAGCGGCGTGGTGGTCCGGGGTGGAGTACAGCTTGATGGCGGGAATGCGCGCCGCCTCCTCGCCCGCCCAAGCGCCGGCACCGGTGACGGCGCCTGCCATCACCGCCATGGCCAGGGCCTTGCGGGCGGCCGGCATGCATCGTTTCATCAGAGGTCTCATAAAACCTGTTTCATCCTTGTTCGTTCGAAAAAACCAACGGCACGCGCCCCCGCTTTGCGTGGCAAGTGCTGCGGGTGCGCAGCCACGAAAAAGGGCCGGTCCCGCGCAGCGGTGTGCACGCGGGGCCCGGCCCTGGCCGCCCACGGCCCGAAGGCCATGGGGGAAAGGTTTACTGCTTGACGGCTTCGATCTGCGCCACGATGCGCACGTTCTTGGGGAAGCCGTACTGCACGCCGTAATCGGCGCCGAACTGGGTGCGGTCGATGGTGGTTTCGAAGTCGCCGCCGCACACTTCACGCTTGAGCATGGGGCTTTGGTAGCAGGCGAACTGGTTGGCCTTGAAGGTCACGGGCTGGGTCTTGCCCTTGATGGTCAGGTCGCCGGCCACGGACACCAGCTTGTCGCCGTCGAACGTGAACTTGTCGCCCACGAACTTGGCCGTGGGGTACTTGGCGGCGTCGAAGATGTCGGCGCCTTGCAGGTGCTTGTCGAACGGTGCCACGCCCGTGTTGATCGAGGTGATGTCGATCGTCAGTTCCACCTTGCCGGTCTTGGCGGCCTTGTCCAGCTGCACGGTGCCTTCCTTCTTGTCGAAGCGGCCGCGGTTCACGCTGGCGCCGAAGTGGCTGATCTCGAACGTGGCGAAGGTGTGGGTCGGGTCCACGGCATACGTGGCGGTCTGGGCCTGCACGGCGCCGGCGGCCAGGGTTGCAGCCACGGCGGCGAGGGCGAAGAGGGATTTGCGCATGTCGATATCTCCGGGTTGAAAAAACAGAAACGGGAACAAGAAACCAGAAACGGGGTTCAGCGGGCGAACGCCGATGCTCAGAGCTTGCCCACGCCGGTCAGCGCGAGCTTGAACTTGACCTGCACGTCGTCGGCCACCATGGACGTATCGGCCCACTCGTTCTCGCCGATCTTGAAGGCCAGGCGCTTGATGGCGAAGGCACCGGTGGCCGTGGTGGTCGCGCCGCTCTGGGCCAGCGTGACGGGCACGGTGACGTCCTGCGTGGCGCCCTTGATGCTGAGCTTGCCGGCCACTTCGTATTTACCAGCGCCCACGGCCTTGATGGCGGTGGACTGGAACGTGGCCTGCGGGAACTTGGGCACGTTGAACCACGTGGCCTTGGGCAGTTCGGCGTCGGACTCCTTGACGCCCAGGGTGGCGCTGCCGGTATCGACGGTGAAGGCGATCTTGCTGGTGGCCAGCTTGGCCGGATCGAACGCGACCTGGGCATCAAACTTTTTGAACTTGCCTTCCACCGGCACGCCCATCTGCTTGCTCACGAAGGTGATCTCGCTTTGCTCGGGCACGAGCTTTTGCTGGGCCAATGCCGGTGCGGCCGCCAGCAGCGTGGTGGATGCCAGCGCGAGGCCAGCCAGCGTCATCGAATATTTCATGGACAGGACTCCGTCAGTCAACAACAAACCAAACATTCAGGAAGAACCGGCCGCGAGACCGGAAACCCCGGCGCCTGCACGGCCAGCGAAACGATCGATCAGCCCCGGCCCGGCAGCATGCGCGACAGCAGCCCGTCGCGGTCGATGACTTGGTGCTTGACCACGGCCGCCACGTGCAGCACGACCAGCGCCGCCAGGGCATAGGCGGTGATTTCATGCCAGGGCTTGATGGCCTCGGCCAGCTCGGGGCTCACGGGCACAAAGCTGGGCAGCGGCAGCACGCCCAGGAACACGATGGGAAAGCCGGCCGCCGAACTGTAGGCCCAGCCGACCAGCGGCACGATGAAAAAGAGCGCGTACATCAGGTGGTGCGTACCGTGGTGCGCGATGTGCTGCCAGCGGGGCATGGCCGCCTGCACGGCCGGCGGCAGCGCGGGGGGGCGGTGCGTGAGGCGCCAGATCAGCCGCAGGGTGGACAGCGCCAGGATCGTCACGCCGGCCCACTTGTGCCAGTTGTAGAGCTTCAGGCGCTGGGGCGAGAAAGGCAGGCCCGTCATGTACCACCCCACCGCGAAGATGCCGATGAGCGCCAGACCGAGGATCCAGTGCAGGGCGATGGCCGTGGCACCGTAGCGGAACGATCGTGGCAGAGGAGGTGTCATGGAGGGTGGTCTGGGTTTCGTGGGGTGGAATGCTGCGATGCAACACTCAGGCATGGCGCAGTGTAGATAGCCTTTTGTGCGCCAAGTTTCAATGGAATTGACGCAATGGTTCAAAAAATGTGAATGCTCAACCCACCTGGGCGACAGCGATGAAGGCGCCTGCAGGGAGCGGCGAGCACAGCAAGGGCTTGCAGCCCAGCCCGAAGACTACCCGCCCCATCGGGATCGGCCAAGCCCTCGACGAGGGGCCTGCGTGAAGGCCCTGGCCTGCTTGCCTTGGTCGGGCAAGCGGAAAACAGCGAGAAACGCGAACGCAGCGCGGATCCCTCGGCAAAAAATGGCCGCCGGCGCCGGGGCCTCCAGCGCGGGCAGCGATCCAAGCACGGGCCTTCCGGCGACGGATCGCGGGAAGGCCGTGTCGGGTGTCTGGCCCCAAGGCCACTCCCAGTCTGTCAGCGCCCCCGGTCTTCAGTCCTGGATGCGCGCGATGGCCGTGCCGGCCGCGTGGTAGCTGCCGGCCGCCGCGCTCAGCGCGATCGTGCCCGCGCGGTGCGCGGTGACCTGCATTTCCATCTTCATGGCTTCCATCACGGCGATCACGTCGCCCTTGGCCACGGTGTCGCCTTCGGCCACTTTCCAGGTCTGCAGCGTGCCGGCGATGGGGGCGCCGACGGCGGTGGGGTCCTGTT
>NZ_BAAJYR010000066.1:0-16647 GCF_057546605.1 Acidovorax sp. KPB24-03
TGCGCCGCACCGGCCAGGCAGCAGGCCAGGCCGAGCGCGCCCACGGCCAGCGCCCGGCGCACGGCCGGGACGGAAACATCGAACCATTGCATGGTGGGGAACCTCCTCTTGTATGGGTGTGCGGCGGGGCCCACCGGTGGGCCGCACCGGGGCGGGATCGTAGCGGAGCCCAAGCGCCTGTCCGACAGCGAAGGCTCGCCGGCGTCCCCTAAACTGCGCCCCACTTATGGAAATCTGGATGAACCACCTCATGGACCTGCTGGCGCTGCCCCAGTACGGCCTCAGCACGGTGTTCATGGTGTCGTTCATCTCCGCCACGCTGCTGCCGCTGGGCTCCGAGCCCGCGGTGTTCGGCCTCATCAAGCTCAACCCGGAACTCTTCTGGCCCGCCGTGCTGGTGGCCACCGCAGGCAACACGCTGGGCGGCGCCCTCAGTTGGTGGATGGGCCTGGGCGCGCACAAGGCCGTGGACCGCGCCCGGGGCGAGCATTCCAACCCCCGCGCCCTCGCCTGGCTGCAGCGCTTCGGCCCCAAGGCCTGCCTGCTGAGCTGGCTGCCCGTCGTGGGCGACCCGCTGTGCGCGGTGGCCGGCTGGCTCAAGCTGCCCTTCTGGCCCTGCGTGGCCTACATGGCGGTGGGTAAGTTCGGGCGCTACCTGGCCATGACGGCCGGGCTGCTGTACCTCTGGCCCGAGGCGGGGCGCTGACCTTCAAAACGCTATTAATTCAATAGCAATATGCCTTAGTGAATCATGCGCTGGGGCCGGTTTTCACCCTGAACCGGCTGACTGCACCTGGCCCGGGTTCGGGCATGCGTCCGCACTTCACACCCCGCCACGCCCGGCGGTCCTGCCCAAGGTTTGCATCCAGGACGGTCCGAACGCATCACGCCCCGGGCGCGGGTGACTCGCCTTGCGAAGCATCGGGGCCGCCCCAGTCTTCCGGCAGCGCCGCCCTGTCGCGCAGCACCCCGTTGACCTCCGCGCCGAAGATCAACGTGGTGGCGCTGATGTACAGGAACACCAGCGTGGCCACCACGCCCGCGAAACTGCCGTACACCAGCGCCAGCTTGCCGGCGCTGCGCAGCGTGTACGACAGGGTGGCGGCCGCCCCCACCCACATCGCCGCGCCCACGATGGCGCCCGGCACCACGGTGCGCAGCCGCTGCCGCAGGTCCGGCAGCCAGCCGTAGAGCAGCGCGTACAGCACCGTCAGCACCAAAAACGCCGAGCCGTAGCGCACGCTGTTGCGCAGCCAGGGTGTCTCCTGGCCCACGCCCACGTTGCGCTCCAGCAGTTGCCACACGTAGGGCATGACGATCACCGAACTGAACGCCGCGAAGATGCCGCCGCCCACCACCACCGTGAACACCGTCACCTTGATGCGCGCCTTCCAGAACGGCAGGCCGCGCTCGATGCCGTACGAGCGGTTGAGCGCCGTGCGCACCGCCTGCATGCCCGACGACGCCGTCCACAGCGTGACCAGAAAGCCGATCGCCAGCAGCGCCTGGTTGCGCTGCGCCAGCACCTGCTGGATCACCGGCTGCATCGCGTCGCGCACCACCGGCGGCGCGTATTCCAGCACGCGCTGGGCCAGGGCCGCCGCGTCCCCCGGCTCGCCCACATAGGCCGCCGTGGCCGACAGCAGGATCAGCAGCGGGAACATCGCCAGCACCGACGAGAACGCCATGCTCCCGGCCTGGTTGGCGCTCTGGTGGAGGATGTAGTTGCGGACCGCCAGGGCGATGACGGGCAGCCCCGGGACGGACCAGGCGATTTGCCGCACGCGGTGCAGGATGGTCTTCGGTGCCATGCGTTTGTCCAACTCTGCATCCTTCTTCGTTCCGCCGATCGACCGGCGCTTGTGTGAAACCAACCCATCGACACGCGAAGCGCCAGGAGGCCCAGCGGGCTTGGTGCCGCACCCGCTGACTGTCGCCCAAGCCACGCAGGCCCTCTGTAGGACTCGAAGAACATCCGAAGCCGCCCAAGGGGGACCGCCGCACCACGATGCCAGCGCCGCTGGCTGCAGCGCGCAAGCCCTTGGACAGCCTGCACAGGTTACAGATGCATCCAGTGGTGACCGATCCAATATTCCGAACAGCGGAAAGATAGACTGCGCGCGGTCGTTTCCGGAGAAGTCCGGACGACCGGGTTCATTTCAATCATTACAACGGAGGAATTTCATGAAACGATTTCTGTGGGGCCTGGGAATGGCCCTGGCGTTGGTCGCCCCCGGGGCGCAGGCGCATGGGAGCGCAGCAGCAGAAGCATCAGCAGCAGACGGCCGCTGGACCCGGCTGGTCACCACGGGCGAGGGGCCGTCCGTGCGTTCGACGCCCGCCGTGGCGCCGGTCCTCGGGTCCATCTACCTGTTCGGCGGGGTCAAGGACGACTTCGCCAGCGGCGAGAACACGTTCTACGACGACCTGTACCGCTTCGACCCCCGCCTGGCCCGATGGACGCCGCTGTCGCCCTCTGGCGCCAAGCCGCCGGCCCGGGCCTTCGCCGCGAGTGCCGCCGTGCCGGCGCGGCACTGGATGCTGGTGTTCGGCGGCGCCCACTACAGCGCCGACCTTTCCTCGCTCACGTTCTTCGACGATTTGTGGGCCTACAGCGCCCTGCTCAACCGCTGGACGCAGTTGCAACCCGGCAATCCGGGGCCTTCGGCCCGATCGCGCCCCGCCATGTGGGTGGATGGCGAGAAGGTCTATGTGTTCGGCGGCATCCAGACCGACTTCCACACCTTGAACGACCTGTGGGCCTTCGACCTGCGCACCAATCTGTGGACCCAGATCATCGCCAATGGCGACGCAAACTCGCCGACCTCGCGCCATGAGGCCGCGGTGGCCGGGCGCGCATGGGACGGGCAATTGACGCTCTACGGCGGGCAATTCGGCGACAGCGACGGCTTCGTCTCGTTGAACGACACCTGGCGCTTCGACCTCGCCACCCATCAGTGGCAGAACATCACGCCCGCCGAAGCCGACAAAAACGTCGATGCGCCCCGCCACCAGGGATCGACCGTGCAGATCGGCCACGCGCTGCTGATGGCCGGGGGCGACCTGCCGGGCGGCAGTTCCGGCTGCGGCGCCGCGTTCCCGCAGAACGCCACGTCCGAACTGTGGCGCTTCAACCTGCACGACCGCACGTGGCGCCTGCTGGCCCCGGGCGGCGATGCCTTCCCGGCGATCAAACGCACCAACGCGGCCGGCGTGGGCGGTGTGATGTATGTGTTCTCGGGCTTTGGCTTTTCGTGCCAGAACGATGAAGGCGGGCAGGTGTGGAATCCTGACGTCTACGCGTTCCGGCCCCGCTGACCGGGGGCGCCCGTGGGCTGCGCAAGGCAACCTGCGGGCGCCATCCCGGCGCCACTGCAAACCCAGGAATAATCTCCCTCAACCCGGCGGATTCCTCAAAATCGACTGCTACGGTTCTGGAGGCAGGTCAAGTCGGCGTGCCCAGCAACTCTCTATTCCCGATTCACTTTGACCAAGCGCTCGACAACGACTCCGCCTGCTTTAGCAGCAACTCCACGGCCTCAGGCTGCTTGTCAGGCGGGTACTTCCACTTCTGCAGACACCGCCGAACCAGGATGCGCAGCTTGGCACGCACGCTTTCGCGCACCTGCCAATCCACCGAAGTGCTAGCCCGCAGCTTCTCAGTGATCTCGATAGCGATCTTTTTCAGCACTTCATCGCCCAGCTCTCGCACAGCACTTTCATTGTTGGCGAGTGCGTCGTAGAACGCGATTTCGTCGCGTCCAAGTCCCAGCGCGTCTTCGCGCTTGAGCGCAGCCTGAAACTCCTTGGCCATCTGGATCAGTTCTTCGATGACCTGAGCGGTCTCTACCGCACGGTTGTGGTACTTGCGTAGTGTCTCTAGCAACCGATCGCCGTACTTCTTTTCCTGCACCACGTTGTTGCGCGCCCGGGCCTTGATCTCATCGCGTAGCAGTTTCTCCAGCAGTTCGACCGCCAGGTTGCGGCTGTCCATCTGCCGCACGTCTTCCAGAAACTCGTCCGACAGCAGCCCAATGTTGGGCTTGTCCAGCCCCGCGAGCGCAAACACATCCGCTACACCGTCTGAAATGATGGCGTTGTCCAAAATCTGTTTGAGTGCACTGTTCTTCTCGGCGTCACTGCGCTTCTTGTCCACCGTGGTGAACTTGGCAATGGCCGCCTTGATCGCTGCAAAGAAGGCGATCTCCTTGCGCAACGCAGCCGCCTCATCCAGCGTGCCGCACAGCGAGAACGCCTTGGCCACCGCAACCATGGTGTCGAGAAAGCGCGTCTTGCCGTCCTTCAATCCCAGGATATGGTTGGCTGCAGGCACCAGCAGTGGCAGGGCCTGGGTCTCAAACGCGCTGTAGTCAAAGCCTTGCATCATGCCGCGCACGATGTCCATCTTCTCCATCAACACCGCCAGCGCCTCCGCTGCACTGTGCGTGGGGTCGCCCTTGCCTTTGGCGTCGGTATAGGCCTTCAGTGCCGCCTTGAGTTCGTTGGCGATGCCGATGTAGTCCACCACCAAGCCGCCCGGCTTGTTCTTGAACACGCGGTTGACCCGCGCAATGGCCTGCATCAGGTTGTGGCCCTTCATGGGCTTGTCGATGTACATGGTGTGGCAGCACGGCGCATCAAACCCCGTCAGCCACATATCGCGCACGATCACCAGCCTCAAAGGGTCGCGCACATCTTTGAAGCGCGCCTCCAGCCGCTTCTTCACCTGCTTGCTGTACAGGTGCGGCTGCAGCAGCGCCTTGTCGGCAGCCGAGCCTGTCATCACTATCTTGATGGCGCCCTGTTCGGGATCGGCGCTGTGCCAGTCGGGGCGCAGGCTGACGATGGCGTTGTAGAGCTGGGCGCAAATGTCCCGGCTCATGCACACGATCATGGCCTTGCCATCCACCACAGCGATGCGCGCCTCAAAGTGCTGAATCAGATCACGTGCTACTTGCTGTAGCCGGGGCTCGGAGCCCACCAGCTTCTCCAGCGCCGCCCATTCGCTCTTGGTCTTCTCGCGGCTGGCAATGTCCTCTTCGTCCTCGACGACTTCATCGACCTGTGCATTCAGCGCATCAATGTCGGCCTGGTTCACATCCAGCTTGGCCAGGCGGCTTTCGTAAAAGATGGGCACCGTTGCGCCGTCATCCACCGCATCCTGAATGTCATAGATGCTGACGTAGTCGCCAAACACCGCACGGGTGTCTTTGTCTTCCAGCGCAATGGGGGTGCCGGTAAATCCGATGAACGTGGCGTTCTTCAACGCATCGCGCAGGTGCTTGGCGTAGCCAAACACATAGCGCCCCGTCTTTGTGTCCAGTCGCCCCTTGGTGCCGTACTGGCTGCGGTGGGCCTCGTCCGAGATCACCACGATGTTGGTGCGGTGAGAGAGCAACGGGTGCGCCTCCTCCCCATCCAGCAGCGCAAACTTTTGCACCGTGGTGAAGATGATGCCGCCTGCCTCGCGCGAGGCCAGCATCTGCCGCAGCTCGTCACGGTCGCCTGCCTGCACAGGCGTCGTCTTGAGCAAGTCGCTGGCGGCACTGAAGGTGGCAAACAGCTGGCCATCCAGATCATTGCGGTCCGTCACCACCACCAAAGTGGGGTTCTTCATTTCAGGCTGCTGCAGCAACTTGCCCGCGTAGCAGGCCATGGTGATGCTCTTGCCCGAGCCCTGCGTGTGCCACACCACACCCGCCTTGCGCGAACCCGGCTGCACCTCTTTGCCATAGGTGGCGCGCTCTTCATGCACCTCCAGCACGCTTTTGCCCAAGTCTTGCGCGGCAATCACCGTGGCGCGCACCGCTTCGCGCACCGCATGGAACTGGTGGTAGCCCGCCACCTTCTTCACGATGTGGTCGCCATCCTGCTCAAACAGCACAAAGTGCCGCACATAGTCCAAAAACAGCTCAGGCTTGAAAAAACCGCGTACCACCGTCTCCAGCTCCATTTGCAGGCGGGGCCGGTCGTCTTCATTGGCAATGGTGCGCCAGGGCAACATGCGCTCTGCGTTGGCCGTGAGAGAGCCCATGCGGGCCGTAAAACCATCGCTCACCACCAAAGCAGCATTGGTGTTGAACAGGTCACTGATCTCGTCCTTGTAGGTCTGCAGCTGGTTGAAGGCGTCCCACACGTCCGTCTGTTCGTTGGCGGGGTTCTTCAGCTCCACCACCGCCAGGGGCAGACCGTTGATGAACGCGATCACATCCGGGCGGCGTGGCTGCTTGGTGCCGGTGATGGTGAACTGGTTCACCACCAAAAAATCATTGTTGCTGGGCTGTGCAAAATCGATGAAGTGCACCAGATCGGTCTTCTTCTCATCCCCCACCGCAAACTCCATCAGCAAACCGCCCAGCAACAAGCGGTGCACGCTGCGGTTGCGCACCACCATCTGCGGCTCGCTCACCGTTTGCAGCGCATGTGCGGCCTGCTCCAGCGCGGCGGGCGGAATGTGCGGGTTGATGCGTGCCAGCGCCGTAAGCAAGCGCTCGCGCAGCACCACCTGCCGGTAGTCGGTGCGCTCCGGGGCGCTGCTGTCGGGCGCAATGTCCGGGCCATGGGCAAACCGCCAGCCAGCGTCCTGAAACCAGCCAAGGCAGAGTTCTTCGAGTTGTTGCTCGTTCAGCATGTGAAGTCCCTTGCGGCAGCCCCTGCACCCGCTCTGGTTTGCGATGAAATAAAAAAATCCAAAACAATCAACCACTTAGCATGCATGCAATGGCCATTTCGCATTTGCGCAGAGATAGCGAGTGGCACACGTACAACCGCCGTGGAGTGTCGATGCTTTCGACACGCAGCAAAAACCTGTCGAAAAACACGAAAAAAATCGACACATTGGGAGATCGGCTAAACCCATGTTCCAGTCTTGCACCGTGCAATTTCTGCTTCTGCGATTTGCGATGAAATAAGAAAAACCATAAAAATCAAAGATTTAGTACCACACACGGACCGATCAGAGGCTTGCACTGAAATGACGATCAGGCCCACGCCGGGATGTACCGTGCATAGCGTTTTGAATCGGGTGCGTTCGGGTCGTTCTTGATCAAGCGCTGATCCACGGTGGCGGTAATGATTTGCGACACCGTATTGCCACTGCTTTCAGACAGCCCGAACCGTTCGCGGAGGGATTGATTGGTCATCTGCTTGCGCAACACGTACTGCAAAACGCAGTGTTGATAGCAAGCACGGACCCTGTCGCTGCCGTTCATCTCTCGGAACGCACGCGGGCCATGGATCACCACCACCGTGCGCCGATGGCTGGTCAAAAATTCGGGCGCTGGCAGTTGCATGATTTCGGCAGTTTCAATCACCCGGTCGATGCCACTACTCTTCTCTTCGCAAATCCCAAATCGGCGCATCAAGTCGGCCAGTCGCTCATTGCGGGACTGGTAACCGTCAATGAAACGCTCCACCGGCACGATGGGCTCGCCAGGGTTGGAGATTTCCACGCGGTTGCTGAACACCTCCACCACAGGCGAAGCACCACCCATGTCAAATTCCTGGTGAATCAGCGCATTGGCCAAAAGCTCTCGTACCACCACTTCGGGCAGCAGCTTCACCTCTTTGCGGATGGCCCCTTCAATCACCTCGTTTTGTGGGAGCTTGCCCATCACGTATTGCACCAATCCGGCAAAGCCCACCGCGTAGCCCCGCTCACCGGTCACATCAGACACTGTCTGCATCTTGGACTCGCCCGCATACACGATCACACGCACGGCTTTGCGGCTGATGTCTGGAAATTGCCGCATGTTCTTGGCCAGTAGCACCGCCCCGATGTGCAAGATGTTGAAGCCCGCCGCGCTGCGCTCAATCAAGCGCTCATCCAGCAAGCGGGCCAGTACCCCCGCCTGATCGGTGGGGTAGGGCAAGCGCATCAGGTCAAAGTAAGTCTGCGTATCCAACAGCTGCACTACATCTTGCGCAGACACATCCTTCAGCGCAGGGTTCTCCAGCCAACTGGGCTGCCCCTCCGCAAATATCTTGCGAAGCTGATCCTCGCTCATAGGCACCAGTTCTTCGCCTGAGCGCATCAGGTAGGCACCTTCGTGGTGGTAAGCCGTGCCCCTGGGACGGGCAGGAACAGTGAACACCACCACCCGCCCGTCAGAGTGGGCAACAGCCTCCACATCCACACGAAAGCCCACCCAGTGAAACAGCTTCTCGGTAATGTCTTGCGTGTCCAGGAAAGCTTGGCTGCCCACCACGGGGCGCGGCGGCTTGTCTGCAATGCCCAGCACCAAATGCCCGCCGCCCTCGTTGGCAATGGCAACGCAATAGCGGCACAGCTTGGTGGTGTCGTACTGGTTGCGCGCTTCTTTGAACTCCAAACGTTGCGTCTCAGAGGCCAAGCCGCGCCACAAATCAATCTGTTCTGGCGAGATGCTCATTCGAACTTCACCTGTCTGCGTGCCACCGCAATGGCTAGTTTCAGAATCTGCTCCAGCAGGCCGTGGTCCGGTTTGCCGTCGGCATCGGCAGGCGTTGCGTACCACAACGGCCGAATTTTCAGCTGCAAAAGGCGTGCTTCCTTGCGGGCACGTTCTTGCGGTGTAGCAGGCTCATTGAGCAGGGCGAAGTGATCGGGGATTTCAAAAGCGCCCTCGTCAACGACCGACTTAAACAAATCAAGTGTCTTGTCTTGCTCCAGGCTACAGCCCAAAAACAGTAGCGAATGGCTGATAAAGATTTGCCGCAGCGCCCGAGGCAATTGGTTCTGGAAGGCGATGGGCTCGCCTCCAGCCCCGCCGTAGGCAGTTTGGTATTGCGCCTGGGTGAAAACATGGGTGTTGGGCTGTCCAGCATCTCCGTGTAGCTTCAGAATGCAACGCTCACCGCGCAAGAGTCTCTGAACGAAATTGTTGCCCGCCTGTGTGCCGTACATATAGCCGTCCAGCGACCGCTCCTTTTCACGAAACAGGTCTTCGATGACCGTGTCGAAGTTCGTGGTAACGATGCAGCCGGTGGCGAGCTGCGGCAAAAGAGCGATGGGGCCAGTGATCGCACCACGCTGGCGAAACTCTGTCTTGATGAAATGCTGCACCTGCTGGGCCGAGGCGTCGTGCAGCACCTGGGCCGCTTGCAGATAGTCGTACTGCGCCATCAGCGGCTCAATGTCTTGCACTTCCAGCCCCTGGAGCTTCTGCGCAATCTTGCGCAATGCCTCGCCCCACATGGGGTAGCCGCAGGGTCTGGAAAGCCCCGCACCCACAAACGGCGCAATGCGCCCGGACCGGACGGCATCCACCAAGTCCAAAAAGACAGCTTGTTGATCGGATGCCTTGACGAAAGCCGTCGCCGCTTCATGCTGATCAACCTCGCGTTGCCCCTGCCAGTGATCCAGCTCATCCAAATAGGCATCACGCTCTACCCAGTACAAGGCATCACTCACCTTAACCAGATAATCGTGTTCAGGGTCGCGCAGGCTTTTGAATGACAGCGGATCAGCCTCATCCAGCACGGCATTGAATTGCTCATTCGACGAATAAGCCGCCTGCAAGGCCTCCTCGACCTTGTCCACGATGAGCTTGCTGTCGCGGAGCTTTTGGATGTCCATCATGCAGCCTCAAGATTTTCAACGAGGGATTCAACAGTCAATTCCCCGGAGAGCAATTTGGGAAGAAGCGTGTCACGCAATTCCCCGAGCGCACGCATCTGCCGAGTAAGGCAATGCACCTCCTGAAATAGCGGCGAAATCGCGGTTTGAAATGCCGACAACAGCTCTGGGCCGGGAGTCAGCAAAACCAGAGATTCGATATGCGCCTTGGTGATGGCCTCGCGCGACGCTCCTGCATTCAAGCCGAGCAAGTAGTTCTTGATATCGGGTCTTAGTAAGTGCATGTGGATGAAACGCGGAGGCACACCCGCCTTGGCACGAATGATCGCAACATGCTGATTTACGCGGGCCGGAAGCACATCGGGCTCGACAACACAAGTGCGCAAAATCGATGCCCCAGTGATGTTGAGCAAGACATCTTCTTCTTGAACCGTGACCCCCTTGAGCTGGGCAGCGGCCTCGTCCGAAATTCGTGCCAATCCGTCCCAAACAAACAAGCTGTCGTAAACATTTTGGCTGCGAATAAGCGCAACACCTTCTTCAAGGTAGACCTCTTTTCCGCCTCGCGGTGTTGAACCGCTACCAATTTTGTCCGTAAGGTGCAATAGCGGTTTATGACTCCATCCCTTCGGAATTGCCCCCAACTCCGACGCTTCCATCTCATCAGGAAACAGCGCAGCAGTGGCGGCGAGTTGTTTGTATTGCTCGGGTGGCAGTGCGTCGAGTTCAGAATCAGCCTTGCCGCTGATGGCGCCCATCGCGGCGCGCTGCGGGTCACGGCCGTCAGCCTTGGCGACGATCCTGGCTTTGACTGGGTCGAAATCGACAAACCAAGATTGGAAGATGGCTTGCGCCATGGCTTCGAGGGTTTGGTTGATGCGGCGGTTGAGGTCGATTTTGTCGTCGAATTTTCGAAGAGCCGAACCTATGGCCTTTCTTTCGTCTGGAGGCGGGAACGCGAAAGAGAAGTCAGAAAGTGCTTGCCAAGAAACGCGCTGCCTGCCAGATGTTCCTTCCATCCGCGCTTCAGCGAAGGCCCTGAATTGAGGGTGACGAGCCAAGTAGTAGACGTAATCCTCATCGTATTCAGGAGCCTTTGCCGCCATGACGATGAATTCCGTTGACCCGTGTGCGATGGACCCGTCAGGCAGAACATTTACTTTGGCTGTCTTGCCGTTTTCAAGACAAGGTGTGATCCGAGCAAACAGAGTATCCCCATTTTTGAAGCGTGAACCACCGCCTGTAAATTCGCGCTCAGCGACATATGAAATATCGCGTTGGTGTTCAGGCAGTGCGGCCATATCTACGAAGTGTGCGACAGCACCACGCTTGATTTGACGCGATGGATTGAACTCAACCAGCTCACTAATTGGAAACTCAGCAGCCATATCCCAACCCCGCCAAGTTCTTCTCAATCTCCCCCTCCAGCTTGGCGCTTGCATCAAACTGTTCAGCCAAGTGCGCCGTCAGCCGTGCCATCTTGTCAGCAAAGGCTTCGCTGTCTACCTTCTGCTCCTCAGTGCCCACATACCGACCCGGTGTCAGCACGTGCTCGTGCTTGCGAATATCGGCGAGTGATGCTGAATAACAAAAGCCTGGCATGTCGGCATAACCCTCGCCATGTTGCCAAGCGTGGAAGGTGCGGGCCACATCCTTAATGTCATCCACCGTGAAGTCCCGCAGCACCCGGTCTTTCATGTAGCCCAGCTGGCGGGCATCGATGAACAAGAACTGCCCGCGCCGGTCGCGCTTCTTCTTGTCCCAATTGAAACCGTTAGCCTTGTCTTTAGTCAGAAACCAGATACAGGCCGGAATCTGCGTGTTGGTGAACAACTGACCCGGCAGGGCCACCATGCATTCCACGTAGTCGCGCTCCACCAGTTGCTTGCGGATGTCGCCCTCGTTGTTGGTGTTGCTGCTCATGGAGCCATTGGCCAGCAGCAGCGCCATGCTGCCGGTGGGGGCCAGGTGGTAGAGCATGTGCTGCAGCCAGGCAAAGTTGGCGTTGCCTTGGGGTGGGGTGCAGCCGGGCAGCCAGCGCGGGTCGCTCTCCAGCTTGGCGCTCCACCATTCCTTCATGTTGAAAGGCGGGTTGGCCATCACGTAGTCGGCGCGCAGGTCGGGGTGCAGGTCGTTTTGCAGGGTGTCGCCGGGCTGGCCACCAAAGTTGAAGTCCAGGCCGCGTATGGCCATGTTCATGGCCGCCAACTTCCAGGTGGTGGGGTTGCTCTCTTGGCCATACACGCTGATCTGGCCCGTCTTGCCCTTGACCACGGCACCGCCGTGCTCGGCAATGAACTCTTCGCTCTGCACAAAAAAGCCACCCGAGCCCATGGCCGGGTCGTACACGCGGCCTTTGAAGGGCTGCAGCATCTCCACAATCAGCGTGACGATGCTCTTGGGTGTGTAGTACTGGCCGCCCTTTTTGCCTTCGGCCAGCGCGAACTGGCCCAGGAAGTATTCGTACACATGGCCCAGGATGTCTTTGCTCTTGAGGCTCAGCACCTGCCCACCAAAAATGGGTTGGCTGAAGTGGGTGTCGGAGAAGTGGGCGATCAGGTCGGCCAACTTGTGGCTATCAATCTGGGTGCGTGCAAAGTCTTTGTTGAGTACGTTCTTGAGCTTAGGGTTCTCGCGCTCCACGGCTTCCATGGCGTTGTCGATGAGCCAGCCCACCGTGCGCATTTTTTCGGGGGTGTCTTTGCCTTGCGCATTCCAAGGCAGTGCGTCGCCAGGCGGTATCTGGGCGCAGTCGCGCAGGGTTTGCCAGCGGGCTTCCAGCGGCACCCAAAAGACGTTTTTCTCGGTGTAGTAGTCGCGCACCTCCAGCTCGGCGGCGATGTTTTCTTCGTACTCTGCCGTGCCCGCGCCACCGTACTCGGCAGGGTCCATGTAGTAATCGTGCGTGGGGTTTTGGAACTGGGCACGCAGTTCGTTTTGCCGTTCTTCAAATGCGTCGGAGACGTACTTCAAAAAGATCAGCCCCAGCACCACGTGCTTGTAGACCGAAGCATCCAGGGAGGAGCGCAGTTTGTCGGCAGCGGTCCAGAGCTTTTTTTCGAGTTCAGTGAAGAATTGTTGTTCGATGGGGTTCATGCTTTGTCCCTGATGAATTCAGATCGGCTGGTGAGGTTTGCCCGATAGATTGCGGTATCTTTTTCCACTTGACTGCGCGGCCTTCACCCGCTGGCATGTCAACCCTTCAGCCTTCATCGGGCGTTCCCCGGTTTCCCGGAGGCATTGCCTAGCCCTTTAAGCGATGTCGCTCCCCGAATTGAGCCGCTGAGGCAGTCCAATTTTGAGTGTTTTCTGAATGGGTTGTAGAACCGCTCGATGTAAATCGAAGACATCGGCCCTGGCCTGCTCCCTGGTGCGGTAGACCGTACGAACGCAGCGCTCGGTCTTCAGCGTCGAGAAGGAGCTTTCCATCGCCGCGTTGCCCCAGCATTCACCGCGCCGGCTCATGCTGAAGGTGATGTTCTGGCTCTTCAATAACTGCTGGAACTCGTCGGTGGCCTACTGGCTGCAATAGTCTGAATGATGCATCAGCGAAGCCGGTTTGCCTCTTCACCACAAGGCCATCAGCAACTCACCGCTCACCATCCGAGCCTGCATGGTGTCGTTCATCGACCAGACCACAATGCGGCGCGAGTACAGGTCCATCACCCTGCGGTATAGAGCCAGCCATCTGCCGTCCCGATGTAGGTGAAGTCTGCAACCCACTTCTGGTGGGCTCCAGCGCCCCGAACTCGCGCTGCAGGTGGTTCGGCGCAATGTGGTTCCCCATGGTGTCTCCAGGAAGCCTACGGCACTTGCGCCTGACTTGCAGGCTACCGACTGACCCAACGACGCAGCACGCTTTGCTCGATGCCGAAGTCCTGCGCAACGTGTGTAACCTTCCCTCCAGGCTGCTTGACCAGCCTCACCACTTCCCGCTTGAACTCGTCCGTAAACGTTTCTCAGTGCTTGGCATGTCTGCCTCCTAAACACATCATGTCATTGGATGTGTCCGGGACAGCGGGGAAGCCCGAAATGCCCTGAACGATCTAGTTCACCAGCGAACAGCTTTCCCTATATCTATCAATGGTTCGCCAACAACTTCGAACGTTGGCGACCCCTGAAAAAAGCGCTACCTGTTTAGACGTTGAACAGGAAGTTCATTACGTCGCCATCCTTGACGACGTATTCCTTGCCTTCCGCGCGCATCTTGCCCGCGTCCTTGGCGCCCTGTTCGCCCTTGAAGGCGATGAAGTCTTCGAAGGCGATCGTCTGGGCACGGATGAAGCCGCGCTCGAAGTCGCCGTGGATCACGCCCGCGGCCTGCGGGGCGGTGTCGCCCACGTGGATGGTCCAGGCACGCACTTCCTTCACGCCGGCCGTGAAGTAGGTCTGCAGGCCCAGCAGGTTGAAGCCGGCGCGGATCAGGCGGTTCAGGCCCGGTTCGGCCTGGCCCATCTCGGCCAGGAACATGTCGCGGTCCTCGTCGCTCATCTCGGACATTTCCGCTTCCATCTTGGCGCAGATGGCCACGACGGGCGCGTTCTGGGCGGCGGCGTATTCCTTGAGGCGCTCCAGCAGCGGGTTGTTCTCGAAGCCGTCTTCGCTCACGTTGCCCACGAACATGGCGGGCTTGGCGGTGATGAGGCAGAAGGGCTTGAGCAGCGGCGCGTCTTCCTTGCTCAAGGGCACGGTGCGCGCGGGCTTGCCCTGGTCGAGCGCGGCCTGGATGGGCGTGAGGAGGGACACCAGCTTGGCGGCTTCCTTGTCGTTGCCCGACTTGGCGGCCTTGCTGTAGCGGTTGAGCGCCTTTTCCACCGTGGCGAGGTCGGCCAGGCACAGCTCGGTCTGGATGACCTCGATGTCGGAGATGGGGTCCACGCGGCCGGCCACGTGGATGACGTTGTCGTCCTCGAAGCAGCGCACCACGTTCACGATGGCGTCGGTCTCGCGGATGTGCGCGAGGAACTGGTTGCCCAGGCCTTCGCCTTGGCTGGCGCCGGCCACGAGGCCCGCGATGTCCACGAACTCGACGATGGCCGGCACGATGCGCTCGGGCGTGATGATGCCGGCGAGTTGCTGCAGGCGGGGATCGGGCACTTCCACCACGCCCGTGTTGGGCTCGATGGTGCAGAACGGATAGTTCTCGGCGGCGATGCCGGCCTTGGTCAGCGCGTTGAAGAGGGTGGACTTGCCCACATTGGGCAGGCCCACGATGCCGCATTTCAGGCTCATGGCAGGGCTTTCAGGTGTTCGGGAGACAAACCCGCGATTTTACGGGGTGGGCCCGGGGCCCTGGCGGCCGGGCGGATCCCGGCCCTTTTCGAACGGGCGATTCAGTCGAAGCGCAGATCGGCCGCGACGGGCTGGCCCACGCGCAGCATGCGGCCCGCGCCTTCGCGCACGATGGCGTTCATGCCGAAGGTGATGGCGCCGCCCAGCCGGCGGTCGTGGCGGTAGGTGCGCATCATGTCGCTCACCTCGGGGCTGCTGGCGGCGGTGGCCGGGTCGATGTCCGGGATGGGGCAGCGCGCGCAGGGCTTGGTGGGCTGCAGGTGCACTTCCTCGCCCTCCCCGGTGCCGATGTAGAGCCGGTCGATGCGGTCCTCGTCGTGCGCGTGGAGTCCATCGACCACGATGTTGGGGCGAAAGCGCTCCATGCCCACGGCCGCGTGGCCGGCGGCCCGCAGCCGCTCGTTCAGCCCGTCCAGCGATGCCTGGCTGGCCAGCAGCAGCGGGAAGCCGTCGGAAAAGAGGTTGGGCACCTCCAGGCCGTCGGTCCACTTCGGGCTGGACAGCCGGCGGTGCTCGGGGTCGAACCGCACCATGCGGCAGGGCTGGCCCAGGAAGTCGGTGAACCACTGGGCGGCCAGCGGGCCCATGTCCCAGGCGGGCACGGTGTCGTCCCACAGCCGCACCGTGGCCGGGCCTTCCACCTGGTCGATCGCCACGTGCAGCGCCAGCATGCCGGGGGCGCGCAGCACCATTTCGTGCACCTTGAGCTGGGGCCGGACCAGGGCCATGCGCGGCAGCGTGCGCTGGGTGAGAAAGTGGCCGGCCGCGTCCACGACCATCCAGGCGCGGTCCAGGTCCAGCCCGGTGTCGGTGAGCAGCGCCTGGCGCACTTCGATGCCGGCGCAGGATTTGACGGGGTGGACGAACAGGCGCGCGATGGTGCCGGCAAGGTCGTGGTCGGGGCGGAAAGTCACGGGGAAAAAGCTCCAGGGGCGCGGGCGCGAAACCCATCGGTGAAAGCGGGATTGTGCCCGCCCGTGCCGCCTTGGCCGGCTCCTACAATGCCCGGCATGGCCCAAACCTTTGATGTATGTATCCGTGGCGCTGGCGTCGTGGGCCGCACCCTGGCCCTGCTGCTGGCCCGCGAACGGCTCCGCGTGGCCCTGGTCGGCACGCCCGCCCCCCCGGCGGCCGATGTGCGCGCCTATGCCTTGAACGCCGCCTCGCGCGGGCTCCTCGAATCGGTGCGCGGGTGGCCCGATGCCCCCCACGCCACCGCGGTGCGGCAGATGCAGGTGCATGGCGACCAGGGCGGCGAGGTGACGTTCGATGCCGAACGCCAGGGCACCGAAGCGCTGGCCTGGATCGTGGACGTGCCCGCGCTGGAGGCCCGCCTGGCCGATGCCCTGCGGTTCCAGCCCCAGGCCGAATGGGTGGACGCCCCGGTGCCCGCCGCGCTCACCGTGGTGTGCGAGGGCCGCGCCAGCCGCACGCGCGAGGAATTCGGCGTGGACTTCGCCACCATGCCGTATGGGCAGCACGCGGTCGCCACCCGGCTGCAGTGCGAACGGCCCCACGGCCAGGTGGCGCGGCAGTGGTTCCTGCCCGACGGCATCCTGGCCTTTTTGCCGCTGGACGGTGCCGCGGGGAACTCCGTCGCGGTCGTCTGGTCAGTCTCGCAGGACCGGGCGCAGCGCCTGGTGGCCCTGGACCCCGCCGAATTCGAGCAGCAGATCCAGCAAGCCAGCCAGAACACGCTGGGCACCCTGCAGTTGAGCGCGGACCGCACGGCCTGGCCGCTGCAGCAGGCCCGCGCGGACCGCTGGTGCGGCCCCATGGCGGCGCCGGGCCAATCGGGC
>NZ_BAAJYR010000067.1:0-16555 GCF_057546605.1 Acidovorax sp. KPB24-03
GCCGCCGCTGGTGCCATGGCCGCCGCGCCGGCCTGGGCTCCCGCACCGACGCCGGCCCCCGCCGTTTCGGAGCCACCCGCACTGGACACGGGTGCCCTGGACCTGCCCGATCCGTCATGGGACAAGCCGGTGGCCACCGCGGCCGACCCGCTGTCGCCACCTCCCGACACGGCCGACCTGGAATTCCCGACCGACCTGCGACTGATGGATTCCGCTCCGGCACCGCTGTCGTCCGCCGAAGCCGCCCCATCGGGCCCGGCGCCGCTCGAATTCGACCTCGGAGCGCTGTCGCTGGACCTGGACACGCCTGCCGGCAATACCAGCCCATCCGCCAGCCCGGCCGTGCAGGATCTTCCGCAAGCGACCCCGGCCCTGCCCGACGATCCGCTGGCGACCAAACTTGCCCTGGCGGAAGAATTCAACGCCATCGGCGACAGCGAAGGTGCACGCACCCTCATCGAAGAAGTCATCGCCGAATCGTCCGGCGCGCTCAAGACACGGGCGCAACGCCTGCTGTCCGAACTGGGCTGATGCACGGCACCAGCGCCGCCACGCTCCCTGCCGCACCGGGACGCCATCCATGAGGATGGCGCTCGGCGTCAGCTACAACGGGCAGGGCTACAACGGCTGGCAGAGCCAGTCTTCCGGCAGAACCATCCAAGACCACCTGGAAGCGGCGCTCGGCCGCTTTGCCACGCAACCCGTGTCCACCATCTGCGCCGGCCGCACCGATGCGGGCGTGCACGGGCTCATGCAGGTGGTCCATTTCGATACGCCGCTCGACCGCACGCCGTTTTCCTGGGTGCGCGGCACCAACACCTTCCTGCCTGCCGACATCGCCGTGCAATGGGCGCACCCGGTGCCGGAGACCTTCCATGCGCGTTTTTGCGCCACGTCCCGCCGCTACGCCTATGTGCTGCTGCAGTCGCCTGTGCGCCCCAGCGTGGACAGCGCGCGCGTGGGCTGGGTGTTCCATCCGCTGGACGGCAGCGCCATGCGCGAAGCCGCCGCCCACCTGCTCGGAGAGCACGACTTCACCTCGTTCCGGGCATCGGCCTGCCAGGCCAAATCGCCGGTCAAGACCTTGCAGCGCATCACGATCACGCGGCGGGGCCCCGCCGAAGGCGATTCCGGCCCGCCGGCCAATGCACCGCCGCACGACTGGCAGCCCTGCTACTGGCGATTCGAGTTCGAGGGCAATGCGTTCCTGCACCACATGATCCGCAACATCATGGGCTGCCTGGTCGCGATCGGGCAGGGAAATCAGCCCGCCAGCTGGATGCACGAGGTGTTGCGGGCCCGCTCGCGCGATGCGGCCGCGCCCACGTTTTCGCCCGACGGGCTGTACTTTCAGGGACCGCTCTACGATGCCGCATGGGGTCTGCCCCTGCGCACCGCTGCGTATGATTGGCTTCCATGAGCCGCTCCCAGCCCGCCAGCCCGCGCGGCATCACGCCGCAACGCGCCGCAGCCCTGGCCCGCAGGCTGCCTCCGTTCGTGACGCCGGTGCTGTTGTTCGTGAATGCCAACGCTACAGAAGTGATAGCAGCCTGCACAATGATTCCGTCGGCAACGGTCCAATTCCATGGGGATGAATCGCCACAAGACTGCTGGGCGGCAACTGCGGACGGCGCGCGGCCGTTCCTGCGAGCGGCACGCATTCCCCTTGGCGACGGTGCGGCGCGGTTCGACCTCGTACAATTCGCGGCAACCCACTCCCGCGCCCAGGCCATCCTGCTCGACGCCCATGTCGAAGGTTATGGCGGAGGCGGCAAGGCATTCAATTGGTCACTTCTACCTCCAAGCGTCGGCTCTCACCTCGTTTTGTCTGGTGGACTCACGCCTGCAAACGTGACCGATGGCATCTTGCAGGTGCGGCCGCGCGGCCTGTCGCTCGCGGTTGACGTCAGTTCCGGCGTGGAAGCCGATGGCCCCGACGGCAAGCCGTTGCGGGGCATCAAGGACGCCGGCAAGATCCAACGCTTCATCGCCGCCGTGCAGGCGGCCGATGCGCAATTTGCAAAGATTCATTGATGCTTTCCTACCAGCAACCCGACGCCGCCGGCCATTTCGGCCCCTATGGCGGTAGTTTCGCGAGCGAAACACTCACCCACGCCCTGACCGAACTGCGCGAGGCCTATGCCCGCTACCAGAACGATCCGGAGTTCCTGGCCGAATTCCATTCGGAGCTGAAGCACTTCGTGGGGCGCCCCTCCCCCGTCTACCACGCGGCACGCATGAGCCGCGAGATGGGCGGCGCGCAGATCTATCTCAAGCGCGAAGACCTCAACCACACCGGCGCCCACAAGATCAACAACGTGATCGGCCAGGCGATGCTCGCCCGGCGCATGGGCAAGCCGCGCATCATCGCCGAGACGGGCGCAGGCCAGCACGGCGTCGCCACGGCCACCATCTGCGCGCGATATGGCCTCGAATGTGTGGTGTACATGGGCTCGGAGGACGTCAAGCGCCAGAGCCCCAACGTGTACCGCATGAAGCTGCTGGGCGCGACCGTCGTGCCCGTCGATTCGGGCAGCAGGACGCTCAAGGACGCGCTGAACGAAGCCATGCGCGACTGGGTGGCCCATGTGGACGACACCTTCTACATCATCGGTACGGTGGCGGGCCCGCACCCCTATCCCATGATGGTGCGCGATTTCCAGAGCGTGATCGGCACCGAGTGCCTGGAACAGATGCCGGCCATGCTGGCCGAGCAGAAGGCCAGCACCCAGCAGCCCGACGCGGTGATCGCCTGCGTGGGCGGCGGCAGCAATGCCATGGGCATCTTCCACCCCTACATCCCCTATGAGAAGACACGCCTGATCGGCGTGGAAGCCGCCGGTGAGGGACTGGACAGCGGCAAGCACTCCGCCTCGCTGCAGCGCGGCAGCTCGGGCGTCTTGCACGGCAACCGCACGTTCATCCTGCAGGACGAGAACGGCCAGATCACCGAAACGCACAGCATCAGCGCGGGCCTGGACTACCCGGGCGTCGGGCCCGAGCACGCGTGGCTGCAGGAAATCGGCCGTGCCGAATACGTCGGGATCACCGATGCCGAGGCGCTGGCCGCCTTCCATTACCTGTGCCGCACCGAAGGCATCATTCCGGCGCTGGAATCCAGCCATGCCGTGGCCTACGCCATGAAACTCGCCAAGACCATGCCAGCCGACCAGTCCATCCTGGTGAACCTATCGGGCCGTGGGGACAAGGACATCGGCACGGTCGCCGACCTGTCGGGGGCCGATGTGTACGACCGGCCCTCCATGCGTGGCCTCGGGGTCAAGGGAGGGCCTGCCGCATGAGCTCGCCGCGCAACCGCATCGCGAACACCTTCGCAGAACTGCAGGCCAAGGGGCGCAAGGCGCTCATTCCCTATGTGACCGCCGGCTTTCCGTTCGCCGACATCACGCCGGCGCTCATGCATGGCATGGTCGAAGCCGGGGCCGACGTGATCGAACTGGGCGTGCCCTTCTCCGACCCCATGGCCGACGGCCCGGTGATCCAGAAGGCCGGGGAAAAGGCGCTCTCGCTGGGCGTGGGCATGGTGCAGGTCCTGGGCCATGTGCGCGATTTCCGCCAGCGCAACGACAAGACGCCCGTCGTGCTGATGGGCTACGCCAACCCGGTGGAGCGCTACGACCAGATCCATGGCACAGGCGCCTTCGTGCGTGATTCCGCCGAGGCGGGCGTGGACGGCGTGCTCATCGTCGACTACCCGCCCGAGGAAAGCGAAGCGTTCGCGGCCAGCCTGCGCGAGCACGGCATGGACCTGATCTTCCTGCTGGCGCCCACCAGCACGGAACAGCGTATGCAGCAGGTCGCGCGCGTGGCCAGCGGCTACGTGTACTACGTGTCCCTCAAGGGCGTGACCGGCTCGGGCGCTCTCGATACGACCGCCGTCGAGGCCATGCTGCCCGTCATCCGCCGGCATGTGCACATTCCCGTGGGCGTGGGCTTCGGCATCCGCGACGCGGCCACGGCCCAGGCGATCGGGCGCGTGGCCGATGCCGTGGTCATCGGCAGCCGCATCATCCAGTTGCTGGAAGACCAGCCGCACGAGAAGGTGGTGCCCGTCACCATCGACTTCCTGCGGGGGGTGCGCAAGGCGCTGGACGCATAATTGCAGCCCGCGCGCCCGGTCCGTGGCGCGCCGGCTGAGACTTGAAGCGAAGAGGAAACCGATATGTCCTGGCTCGAAAAACTCCTGCCCTCCAAAATCCAGCAGACCGACCCGACCGAGCGCCGCCAGGTGCCGGAAGGCCTGTGGATCAAGTGCCCGAGCTGCGAGACGGTGCTGTACAAGACCGATCTGGAGCAGAACCAGAACGTCTGCCCGCACTGCAGCCACCACCACCGCATCAATGCCCGCCCCCGCCTGAACGCGTTCCTGGATGCCGAAGGCCGCTATGAAATCGGCCAGGAAGTGCTGCCGGTCGATGCGCTGAAGTTCAAGGACAGCCGCAAGTACCCCGACCGCCTGAAGGAAGCCCTGGAAAACACCGGGGAAACCGATGCGCTCATCGTGATGGGCGGCTCGGTGCGCAGCATCAACATCGTGGTGGCGTGCTTCGAGTTCGACTTCATGGGCGGCAGCATGGGCAGCGTGGTGGGCGAGCGCTTCGTGCGCGGCGTGGAAACCGCCATCGAGCAGAAGGTACCCTTCCTGTGCTTCACCGCCACAGGCGGCGCGCGCATGCAGGAAGGCCTGCTCTCGCTGATGCAGATGGCCAAGACCAACGCGGCCCTCACCCGGCTGGCCAAGAAGGGCCTGCCCTACATCAGCGTGCTGACCGACCCGACCATGGGCGGCGTCTCGGCCGGCTTTGCCTTCGTGGGCGACATCGTGATCGCCGAGCCCAAGGCACTGATCGGCTTTGCCGGACCGCGCGTGATCGAATCGACCGTGCGCGTGACGCTGCCAGAAGGCTTCCAGCGCGCTGAATTCCTGCAGACCAAGGGCGCCGTGGACTTCATCTGCGACCGCCGCGAACTGCGCGGCACCGTGGCCAAGAGCCTGGCGATGCTGCAGCGCCTGCCGGCAGACTCGGTGGCCTGATCGCTCACACGCTTCGGCCGATACCAAAACAATAGCCGCCACTGCTGACTGGATCAGCGGTGGCGGCTATTTTTTTATGGGCGGGGCGAATTCCGCTGCCGGCCCCTACCGCAGCACCCATCCCTGTACGTTGCCCACCACGATCAGGCACACCTGCAGCAACACCAGCACCACCAGCGGCGACAGATCCACCCCGCCGAGGAGCGGCACCACGCGCCGCACGGGGCGCAGCAACGGCTCGCACAAGCGGGCAATCACGTCGGCAAGGGGTGAGCGCGTCTGCACCCACGAGAGCACGGCATAGACGATCAGCAGGCCGATCAGCCCGTAGATCGCCGCGCGCACCAGACCGAACACGGCCAGCCAGAGCAGCAGCACCAGGCCCGGGCCGGCGCCCAGCAGCAGCCACAGCAACAGGTACTGCACCAGCTGGATCAAAATCGCCGCGACCAGGCTGGCCCAATCCCAGCGCCCCGTGGCAGGCACGATCCTGCGCAGGGGCAGGACCAGCCAGTCGCTCAGCGCGAAAACCAGTTGCCCGATAGGGTTGCCAAAAGGCACGCGCTGCAGCTGCATGTAAAGCCGCAGCAGGCAAGCCCCGGCAAGCAGGCCGCCCACCACGTCCAGCAGGAAAGAAGCGATCTGGTAAAGCATGAAACCTCGTGATGTGGAGAATCTGGGGCGATGGTGCGAAGGGTTCCGCCGTGGGATGATAGCGGGCCAACCCGCCTGCCCATGACCTTCGTGCCCCCACCTTCCGAGCCGCCATTGCCGCCGCTCACGCTGACCTCCCTGCCGCTCTTTCCGCTGGGGACCGTGCTGTACCCGGGCGGGATGCTCTCGCTTCGCGTCTTCGAGGTGCGCTATCTCGACATGGTGCGCAAATGCCAGCAGGCGGGCGCACCGTTCGGTGTCGTTGCGCTGACGAGCGGCCAGGAAGTGCGCCAGGCAGGTGCAGCGCCCGAGCAGTTCCACGATGCAGGAACGCTCGCGAACATTGCGGAGATCGACACGTCGCACCCTGGCCTCATCGTTCTGCGAGCCGAGGGCTCGGCCCGCTTTCGCATCGTGCGCCGCCACCTGCTGCCGCACGGCCTGTGGGTGGCCGACATCGAGCAGATGCCCCCGGATGTGCCGCTCCCCGTCCCGGAGGACCTGCGCAACACGGCCGCCGCGCTCGAGCAGGTGCTCGCACGCCTGCGCCACCGGGGTGCGGACGACCCCTCCAGCCTCCCCGACCCCACCCCCGAGCAACTGGACGACTGCGGTTGGGTCGCCAATCGCTGGTGCGAACTGCTCCCCGTGCCGCTGGACCTGAAGCAGCAGCTCATGCAACTCGACAGCCCGCTGCTGCGCCTGGAACTCGTGGGAGACGTGCTGGAGCGCACGGGCATCGCGCCGTGAACACGAAGGGCGCAGCGGCCCGGCTTGGCGCGCGCCTGCCGTGAAGGTCCTGCAGGTCATCACCAAGGGCGAGGTCGGGGGCGCGCAGAGCCATGTGCTCACCCTCTGCCGGGAAATTGCCCGCCACGGCGTTGCGGTCCAGGTGGCCATCGGCGGCGCCGAGCCGCATCCGCCACTGGCCAATGCCCTGGAGGCTTCGCACCTCGCGGTGCATCGCGTCCCCGCGCTGGGCAATGCGCACAACCCGGTGCACGTGGTGCGCGCCGCCTGGGCCCTGCGGGGCATCGTGCTCGAACAATCTCCGGATCTGCTCCATGCCCACAGTGCGATGGCCGGCGTCGTAGCCCGGTTGGCCGGTGCACTGACCCGCACCCCCGTGATCTACACCGTGCACGGCTTCGCTTTCAAGGCGGGACATCCCTGGAAGCGCCGCACAGTGGCCCTTGCCATGGAGTGGCTGCTGGCCCCGCTGACCCGGCGCATGATTTGTGTCTCGGACCATGAGCGCCGGCTGGCGCTCGTGTTACCGCTGCCTTCGCGGCGGGTGTCCGTCATCCACAACGGCGTCGAGGATGTGGCAGTCCCAGGCAATAGCGCAGCATCGACCGCCGAAGCGGCGCCGACGATCGCGATGGTTGCCCGCATGGCCCCGCCCAAGCGCCCGGACATCCTGCTGCACGCACTCGCCCAGTTGCGTGGCGCCCTGGGGCACGAAGTCCCCGCCACCTTTTTCGGTGGCGGCCCCGAGCTGGCAGCCCACCGCGCACTGGCCCATCGATTGGGCCTGCAAGCGGTGCGCTTCACCGGCGATGTGGATGATGTTGCGGCCCAACTGGCCCAGCACGCCATCTTCGTGCTGGCATCGGATCACGAAGGCCTGCCCATTTCGCTGATCGAGGCGATGCGTGCGGGCATGGCCATCGTGGCCAGCGATTTGCCGGGCATTCGCGAATTGCTGCCGGAGTCGGCTCATGCGCGCCTGGTGGCGCCCGATCCCGCAGCATGGGCCACGGCGTTGCGGCAACTGATAGAGTCGCCAGCACTGCGCGCCCGCATGGGCGCGGCAGCACGGCAACGCTACGAGCAGCACTACACCGCAAAGCGCATGGCTCTGGCCGTGCGCTCGGTCTACGCCGCGGCGACTTCGCGCACCCACTGACGATTCCATGAACAGCATTCCACGCCGCGAACTCGGCTCCTCCACGGCGCACCGACAGGGTGCCGTGCTGCGCTGGGCGCTGGGTGGCACCTTGATTCTGCTGGTGAGCTATCTGGCGGGGCTCGGCCTGGAGCGGTACGACTGGGTGACCTACCAGTTTCCGCAGACGGTGCTGTGGTGCGCCATTCCGTATGCCATGACCGCCCACTGGCTCTACAACGGCGCCTATCTGCCCCAGTTCGAGGGACGCCGCTTTCTCTTCGTGGCGACCGCAGCCCCCTACCTTGCCGCCCCGCTGGGTTTCGCCTTGCTGCAGCAGCCCTATTCCCGCGGCGCCGTTCTTCTCGTGTACCTGCTCTCGTCGGCATGGTTCCTGGTCGGCCATTGGCGCAACCGGCGGCACCAGGTGCTGTCCCTGGCCTATCTGGACGATACCGTGCCTCTGCGCCTTCGGGAGCTGCTGGGCGACACGGCCCAGGCCAGCCAGCACCACATCGCGCTGCTGCCCTGGACGCCCCTGGAAGAGTTCGGCACGGACACCGGCACAACCCACGCCGCCCCCCAATGGGCCGGCGTGGTGCTGGATCGCCATGCCCCCTCGAGCGCCGCACGCGAGCGATGGATCAGCGATTTGCGCCTGCAGCATGTGCGGCTCTACAGCGTGGAGGCTGTGGCCGAACTGCTGAGCGGCCGCAAAATACTGCCCCACCAGCAGACCCAGGACCTGTGGACCCTGGACGGCAACCCGGCCTACGACACCTTCAAGCGGCTGACCGACCTGCTCCTCACGCTGGCAGGGCTGCCGGTGTGGCTGCCGCTGTGCCTGGCCGCCGGCCTGGCGGTGAAGCTGGATTCGCCAGGGCCCATGCTTTTTTCCCAGATCCGCGTCGGCCGCAATGGCCGTGCGTTCCGCATCTGGAAGCTGCGCAGCATGCGCCATGCCGGCGACGACCGCACAGCGCGCTTTGCCCAGCCCAACGATGACCGGGTGACCTCCGTGGGCCGGTTCATCCGCCGCACCCGTCTGGACGAACTGCCCCAGCTATGGAATGTGCTGAAGGGCGAGATGAGCCTGATCGGTCCAAGGCCAGAGCAAACGGAGTTCGTGCGCGTGTTCGCCGACCGGATTCCCGCGTACCCCTACCGCCACCTCGTGCGCCCCGGACTGACGGGCTGGGCTCAGGTCCAGCAGGGTTACGCCGACAGCGAGGAGCAGACCGCCATCAAGCTCAGCTATGACCTCTATTACGTGGCGCACTACTCCGTGGCCCTGGACTTGCTGATTGCGTACAAGACGCTGCGCATCGTGGCGGGGGGATTTGGGTCGCGTTAGGGGCCGCAGCGTGTCACGGAAGGGCGCGAGCAGAGCGGCGCGCACGCGCCACCAAGACATCGGCGCCCAAAGGTCGCCATTGCATCAAGCGGTGCAATATCCGCCCCTTGATGCTGCCAGGTGCGCTGACCGAGCAGCCCCGCAGTTCAATCACTTGCAATCCAGCATCCGCCAGTACCTTCTGAAGGGTATAGGGAGACAGCCATGCCCGGTGGTCGGTATTGATGCGCTCAATGCCTCTGGTCGTGTGCACGATGTTGCGCAAGGACAGCCCGTTCGGCGCCGAGACGATGAATTCCGCCGCAGGAAATAATGCCGACAGTCGAGCCAGAAATGCCGAAGGGTCCGCCAGATGTTCAATGACGTCAGGCACCATCACCAAGTCGATGGGCAGCGATTGCAAAATGCCGGCAGCTTCTGGATCGTGGATGTCCAGGGCATACAGCTTTTCGAATCCCAACTGCCTTGCCGACTCCACCGCAGCTGTATTGATGTCGATGCCATAGCATTCGCGTGCGGACCGGCTCAGACGCGCATGCAGCCAATGCCCTGCGGCTACACGCGAGGCAATCAAAGGCTGATGATCGGCAAAACCGACGTGCAATACCGAGCGATCAATGCACCATTGCTCCAGAAGATCTCCGCGGGAACGCACGTCGAAGGCGATATCGGGCCGATAGCTGTAATCATCATCAAACTCATCGCCGGACAGGTATTTGGAAATCTCCATGGCCGCATTATCCCCACCCGACCGTAGCGCACTGCAGGTCTGCATGATCCAGGGCGCCACAGGTGCCGGCGGCGTGGCCACGGTCGTCAAAAGCTTGGCAAACGGATTGATGCAACAAGGTTGCCATGTTGGGCAATGCGCAAGCTCGCCATCCGAATGGCGATCGCTGCTATCTGCGGCCAGGCGCAGCGACGTGCTGTTGGCCACGCACAATTTTCGCGAGGCCTACGTGGCATGGGCAATCGGCGCTTTGCTTCGCAAACCGGTCGTAGTTTGGTTTCATGGCCCATTGAGCGAAGTGCTGGCACAAGCGCGGGCAGGGTTCGCCAAGCGCCTCTGGCTGCGCTGGTTCTACCGGCGTGCGGCCTATTTCGTGTTCGTATCTGCGTCGTCCAGTCAATCCTTTGCGCAGTTCATGCAAGGGACTGCGTTGAGATCCAAGGGCATCACGGTGATACCTAACGCACTTCCGCCCATAGCACACCCGAAAGCCCCCCTGCCACCCAAGCTGGATGGGATCGTTCGCATCGGCTATGTCGGTCGCCTGTCGCCAGAAAAGAATCCATACCTGCTGATCGGCATGCTGCGCGCCCTGCCGTCACGATTTCAGCTCACCGTGGTGGGGGATGGGCCCTTGCGCAGTGATCTGGAGGCCGCCTCCGCTGATCTTGCGCAGGCCAACCGCATCCGTTTCTTGGGCCACCGATCCGACATCGCCGCCTTCTACGGAACGCAGGATCTCACGGTGCTGACCTCGCTCTACGAAGGCTGTGCCATGGCAGTGCTGGAATCGCTGCAGGCCGGTGTGCCTTGTGTTGCGGTGCCGATTCCCAGCCTGCAGGAAATGCTGCAGGAACACGCGCCCTATCTTTTGGCGGAAACCAGCACGGCGGCAGCGCTGGCCCATGCCGTGGAAGCCACATTGCAGCACCCGGCTGCTGAGCTGGTGCAAGACCTCCAGAAGGTAATGGGCCACTACCAGTACTCCCATTTTTTGCAGCGCTGGCACACCTTGTTGAAAAGCACGGTGGCTGCATGCTGATCCATTTCATCCATCCTGGAAGGGCCTATCTGCCGGAATTGGCGGCCTACCAGAGCTTCTTGCAATCCAGGGGCCATGGTGCGCTCATCCACACCAGCGCCGAAGAGGTGCCGGCACAAGCCGCCGTGCTGTGGTGGATGTGCGGTGCCGTACCTGGCAACGCCACAGGCAGGCATGCGAGTGCCTGGCATGTGCATGAATACGCTTCGGCTTCGGTGCCGCCAGTCGCCTGGGTGAAAGACAAGGTCAAGTCATGGCGACAACCGCAGCCGCACTACCGGATCTTTCAGAATGCATGGGTGAAGGACCGCATGGGGTTTTCCGACGCCGTGCCTTACGAATACCGGGACATGGGCGTTTCTCCGGAATTTCTGGACGCAAGCGCTTTGCCGCGCGCACCCAGTTTCGATTTCGTCTATCTGGGCGACATGCAACGCCTGGCAGGCTTTCGCCCTCTGCTACAGGGGCTGGAGGAGGCAGGGCGCAGCCTTTTACTGATTGGAGATGTTCCCGAAGGGTTGCGGGAGTGGCTGCATGAGCGCTCTTTCGCCACGATGGCAGGGCGCATTGCGTACGCCCAAGTACCGGCCCTGTTGATCCAGGCTCGCTACGGGCTCAATCTAGTTCCGAACCGCGCACCGTACCACCAGCAAACCTCTACCAAGCTGTTGGAGTACTGCGCCGTTGGGCTGCCAATCATCTCCACCGATTATCCCTGGGTACGCGAGTTCGAAAAAAAAAGCGGGCGCCCGCTTCATCTACTTACCCAGGGACGCAACGGTAGGTCAGTACGCACGGCTGCTGGGACCCGAGCTGGACGGTCGGTCCCACACTGCACCCGCTGTGCGACAACGCACTTGGCAAGACCTTCTGGAAGGCATGCAGATCTGGAAGTACCTGGGCTTTCAGCGATGAGTTCCATGGCAGTCACGTCCCGCATCGCCATTGCCAGCGCTGCCTCGCTGGCAGCGCAGGCGCTGTTCGGCCTTCTCATGCTGCGCCTGTTTTCCCCTTCGGACGTGGGCGCGTTCACCGTGGTGAGCCAAATCAGCTTCTTCTGGATGACGCTGGCCCTGGCCCAAAGCCCGCTGAGCTTTCTCGCCAACATTCACATTCCGCCAGCGCAGGCGCTGCGTCAAGCGTTGCGGGCGAGCCTGTGGCGCTGGCTCCTGCTGTTGCCTGTGGCTGCAATGGCAGTCTGGGTGTCAAAGCTGCCTTCCTTCGCTCCGTTCATGGCCTGGGCAACAGCCATGGCACTGCTGCAAATGGGCTGGTACATGGCACAACCCTGGGCCTTGCGAATGGCTTCCGCGCACACTGCTGCGCTGGCCCGCGCGGTACCGCCGGTCATCGCCGTCCTGATCGCGGCCGCCATGGGAATTTTTTGGGCGGGCAATGGCTCGGCCGGCTTGCTGATTGCCGCTACTTGCAGTTACGGCATCGGCGCCCTTTGGCTCACGCGCCGTGCAGACAGCCGTCCCACTTTGGAGTCGCCACCCACCGGCGTGGTGGCCAAGGCAGCCACCACGCAACTCGACGATCGCAGTGCAGGTTTGCGTCTGGCTCACACGGTGGCAGATGCCATCGCGGGCACTGCCGTTCTCTTGGTGTGGCAACGCGCGTACGGCCTGGCGGAAGGCAGCTATCTTGCCGTGCTGCTGCGGCTGCTTGGGCTTTTTCCGGCCGTGGTCTATGCGGCATGGCCCCAGGTGCTTCTCTCACGCGGGCAGCAAAAAAGGAAACTGTCTCTGTGGATGGGCCTCGGAGGCGCTGGATGCGCCGCATTGGCCGGGTTGATGGCCATCGGAGCGCTGCGGTTCGGTTGGTTCGCTTCCTCCTGGCAAGGATTGGAGGATTACATAGCGCCGCTGGTCATCTGGCAATGCGCCGCCTGCGTATTTGCAGCGCACGGCCATATGCCCTTTCAGCGCGGCCTGGCACGGTCATTTTCGTGGGCGACTATCGGCTTCAACGCGCTGCAATTGGGCGTGCTGACGCTGCCTTTGGCACTGCATTCCGTCGGCCCGACGACGCATGTCTGGTGGCTTGCAGGGACCTCGGCTCTTGGATTGCTGGCCTTGACGGTTTGGATCGCGGGCAAAAAACTAAAATAGACTGTTTCAGCTTGCCCATGGCGCATTCCGCCAATGCCTACGCACTCCTATGCTTCCCCCAAATAACGCTCCGGCAACCCCTACGCCTTCTTCCGACGACAACCAGCTCATCGCCGAGCGCCGCGAAAAACTCAAGGCCTTGCGGGAGGCCCAGGCAGCAGGCAAGGGCGTGGCGTTTCCCAACGATTTCAAGCCCGCGCACCATGTGGCGGACCTGCAGGCGCAGTACGCCGAAAGCGCGGCCGATGCGCTCGAGGCGAGCCCTGTCACCGTGAGCGTCGCTGGCCGGATGATGCTCAAGCGCGTGATGGGCAAGGCCAGCTTCGCCACCGTGCAGGACGGCTCGCTGGGCACGACGGGGGGTCGCCTGCAGCTGTACGTCACGCGCGATGCGCTGGGTGAAGAGCTGTACGCCGCCTTCAAACACTGGGACCTGGGCGACATCGTGGGTGCGGAAGGCACGCTCATGAAGACCAAGACCGGCGAGCTGTCGATCAAGGTCACCACGCTGCGCCTGCTCACCAAGAGCCTGCGGCCCATGCCGGACAAGTTCCACGGCGTGGCCGACCAGGAGGTGAAATACCGCCAGCGCTACGTGGACCTGATGACCGATGAGACCGCGCGCAGCCGTTTCATCGCCCGCAGCAAGGCCGTGAGTGGCCTGCGCGAGTTCATGGTGCAGCACGGCTTCCTGGAAGTGGAAACGCCCATGCTGCACCCGATTCCCGGCGGCGCGAATGCCAAGCCGTTCGTCACCCACCACAACGCGCTGGAGCAGGAGATGTACCTGCGCATCGCGCCCGAGCTGTATCTGAAGCGCCTGGTGGTGGGCGGCTTCGAGCGGGTGTTCGAGATCAACCGCAACTTCCGCAACGAAGGCATCTCGGTGCGACACAACCCCGAGTTCACCATGATGGAGTTCTACGCGGCCTACTGGAACTACCGCGACCTGATGGACTTCACCGAGCAGCTGGTGCGCGATGCGGCCATGAAGGCGGCCGGCACGCTGCAGCTGACCTACGGCGGCCGCGAGGTGGACCTTTCCCAGCCTTTCCAGCGGCTGACCATCCGCGAGGCGATCTTCCAGTACACCGAAGCCGGCGCCCATGTGGACGATGCCGCCTGGCTCGTCAGCGCCCTCAAGAAGCTGGGGCTGAGCGAAGAGAAGAACCAGCTGTCCAAGCGCACGCTGGCCAGCCTGCAGGTGCTGTACTTCGAAGAAACGGTGGAAGACAAGCTCTGGCAGCCCACCTTCATCATGGAGCACCCGACCGAGATCAGCCCCCTGGCCCGGGCCAACGACACGCGCCCTGAAGTGACCGAGCGTTTCGAGCTCTACATCACCGGCCGCGAGTTCGGCAACGGCTTTTCCGAGTTGAACGACGCCGAGGACCAGGCCGCGCGCTTTCAGGCGCAGGTCGCGGCCAAGGATGGCGGCGACGACGAGGCCATGTTCTTCGACCACGACTTCGTGCGGGCGCTCGAGTACGGTATGCCTCCCACGGGTGGTTGCGGTATCGGCATCGATCGGCTGATGATGTTGCTCACCGACAGCCCCAGCATCCGCGACGTGATCCTGTTCCCCGCCCTGCGCCGCGAACATTGATCGGCTGGGGACTGCGGCCTTTGCGGCCGAAAGGCCCGCACCTGCCTTCAGGAAAGGGACCGTGATGACCACCACCCATCCCACCCCACTGCCCCCCGGTGGGGGCCGCATCGAGGACACCATGCCCTTCACCGTGCTGGTCGTGGAGGATCAGGCCTCCCTGCGCGCGGTGCTGGTGGCGGAATTGCGCAATGCCGGCGTCGTCGATGTGCTGGAGGCTGCGTCGGGCGACAAGGCGCTCGACCTGTTCCAGTTGCACCGGCCGGACCTGGTGCTCCTGGACATCCGCCTGTCCGACCACAACGACGGCTATTGGGTCGCGCAGCAGATGCGCGAGGCCGAACCCGGGGGCTGGACGCCCATCATCTTTCTCTCCGGCCTGGACGGCGACCTGGACGTATGGCGCGGCATCGAGTCGGGCGGCGACGACTACTTGGTCAAACCGGTCAAGCCGATCGTCCTCGTTGCCAAGCTTCGCGCCATGCGGCGTCTGCTGGACATGCGCCGCCGGCTGGTGTCGCTGTCGCAGGAGCTGCACCTGGCCAACCAGCGGCTCAATGAGATGGTCGAGGTGGATGCCCTGACCGGGCTGGTGAACCGCCGCGGCCTGGACCGCATCCTGCACAACGAGATCGCCGCGGCGCGGCGGGAGGGCGAGCCGCTCACCCTGATGCTGTGCGACCTGGACCACTTCAAGCGCTACAACGATTCCGCCGGCCACTTGCAGGGCGATGCCTGCCTGAAGGACGTGAGCCGCCTGCTGCGCGACGTGTGCACGCGCCCGCGCGATGTGGCGGCACGCTACGGCGGCGAGGAGTTCGCCCTCATCCTGCCCGGCACGCCCCGCTCCGGCGCGATGACCTTTGCACGGGCGCTGGGCAAGCTGCTGTCCGTGCGCGCCCTGCCTCACCCCAATTCGCCGCTCGGCCCGACGCTCACGCTGTCCGGCGGCATCACCACCTGCGTTCCTGACGAAGGCACCAGCGCGGAGGCCATGCTGATGCGCGCGGACCAGGCGCTGTATGCCGCCAAGGCCCAGGGACGCGCCCGCTTTTTCAGCTTCGAGATGCAGATGGACACCGTCGAGCAGTTGCGTGGCTGACAGGAGACCTTTTGCCGAACGACTGGACCTTCATGCTGCGCCTGCAACCTTACCTGCCCGACTGGATCCGGGATTGGCTCGACATCATCGTGCCGGGCCTGCAGATCCTCCTGATCCTGATCGTCGCCGTGGTGCTGCAGCGCACGCTGCGACGGCTGGTGGGGCGTGCCGGCCACCATTACCAGTGGCCCATCGAGATGATGGTGCCGATCAACGGCCTGCTGCGCTGGATCATCATGGGCAGCGCGCTGCTGCTCGTGCTGGAGCGCCTGGGTGTTTCCGCCACCGTGCTGTGGACCGCCTTCACCGGATTCGCCACCGTGGGTGCCGTGGCCTTCTTCGCCGCGTGGAGCGTGCTGTCCAACCTGTTCTGCGCGCTGCTCATCTTCACCGTGGGCCCGTTCCGCCTGGGCGACTACATCGAGGTGCTGGACACGGCGGAAAAACCGGGTGCCAAGGGGCGCGTGATCGACATCAACCTGCTCTACACCACCCTGGAAGACTTCGACACGGGGCCGGACGGCGCACTGCTGCAGATTCCCAATACCCTGATCTTCCAGCGCGTGGTGCGGCGTTGGAAGGGCGGGCCTCCGCGCAGGGCGGATGCCGCGCCGGAAGACGCTGCCTCGGCCGAGGCCTCTTCCAGCCTGGAAACGGTCTGACCCTGCCAGGTCTGCTGCCGGCTCACGCAAGGCCGCAGCGATTTTCAGCGTGGCAGGCACCACGTGCCGGCCATTCAGCTTTCGCCGTGCCGGCGCCCTTCGGGCCGGTGGGCCGCTTCCGGCCCATGGCCATGCTGCGCTGGCGCCGGCGAGGCATGGGGCGGCTGCACGGCGACGGGTCGGGGTGCGGCCGGCCCGTGCGGCATCGCAGGCATGGGCCGCTGCATGGTGGGTGGCGGCATGTTGTGCGGGGCACGTTCCGCCGCGCCCTGGGCCTGCCCTTGCGGCGCCATGTGCTGAACATGCTCGGGCCTCGGCAGGGCCCGCTGTGCCTGTGCCTGTGCCTG
>NZ_BAAJYR010000068.1:0-16114 GCF_057546605.1 Acidovorax sp. KPB24-03
GATCCGCCTGCCGATCTTCGACGCCGGCCGCAACAACGCCAACCTGCGCGTGGCCGAAGTGACGCGCGACACGGCCCTGGCCCAGTACGAAAAATCCATCCAGACCGCGTTCCGCGAAGTGTCCGACGCGCTGGCCGACCGCGCCACGCTGGACGAGCGCCTGGCCGCCCAGCGCTCGCTGCTGGACGCCACCCAGCGCGCGCTGGACCTGTCGGACGCGCGCTACCGGCTGGGGGCCGACAGCTTCCTCACGGTGCTGGACGCGCAGCGCTCGCTGTACGCGGCGCAGCAGACGCAGATCACCCTGCTGCTGGCCGAGCAGACCAACCGGGTCACGCTGTACAAGGTGCTGGGGGGTGGCTGGGCTGCCGACACTCCCACCGCCGCACCCTGAACGGCTCACTTCCCAGAGCCGTTCGAAAGGGCATCGCTCATCCGCAAGCCTGCGGAGCGGGCTGAAAGGGAGGCGGGCACAGGGCCTGAGCGAGGCCCGCGTGCGCCCGGCCTGCACTACCCGGTTGAAGGCAATGCGACAGGCACTTGGTCGCAAAAATGGCTCTCGACCCATTTCAACCCCGAAAAACCCGGATGACAAGTCGCGCGCGGCATGGGTCTTAATCCGGCATTATGGCGGCTTTTTTAGTCTTGATTTTGATAGAAATGATATTTTTCTATCAAAAGCAACCTTCCAAACCCGATCAAAGCCGCTTTTTGTTGCGATTTGCACACACTAAGCACAAAATCTCACAAATTTTTAAATTACGAGCAAACTGGGCATGTGTCTTATTTCTAGCCAAGGATCTCGTATGAATTCGCTTTCCATTCGCCAAAAGCTTTTGAGTGTCATCGCTGCGGTGCTGCTCGCGTTCTCTGGCCTCAGCGTGTTCCAACTGGTCAAGATGTCTGACATCACCCAGGGGCTGAATCAGCTCTATCAGAAAGATTTCACCAACTCCTATTACGTGAGCGAACTCGACGGGCTGCTCACCCGGGTGGACATCAACATCCTGCGCATGATCGCCATCGGCGATCCAGCCCTCATCAAAACGTGGAAGGCCGAGAACACCGAACGTTTCGCCAAGGCCGATCAGCTCATCGCCAAACTGGCCAACAACATCGATGACCAGGGCAAGCCGCTCGCCGCCGACCTGCAGTCGGCCTACACCAAGATGCGCGCGGGCATGAACCGCCAGATCGAGCGCATCGAGGCTAACGACATCCCGGGCGGTGCCGAGGTGAACCGGCTGGAGGTGAAGGACAACGCCAACGCCGTCTTCACGACGCTGGACAAGATCGCCACGCGCATCAAGCAAGGCGCTCAGACCCAGCTCCAGGAGCAACTGGCGACGGGTGCCAGCACCCGCACGGTGGCACTGGTGGCGCTGGTGCTGATCTCCTTGCTGGGTGTTGCCGGCAGCCTGTTGGTGGTGCGCAACCTGCTGCGCCAGCTCGGCGGCGAGCCCGCCTACGCCGTCAACGTGGCGCGCGAGGTGGCCAAGGGCAACCTGATGGTGGACATTTCCCTGCGCAACGAAGACAAGGACAGCGTGCTCGCGGCCATGAACGAAATGCGCAACAGCCTGCGCGACATCGTGAGCCGCGTTCGCCAGGGCAGCGACAGCATCTCCACCGGCGCCCGGGAGATCGCCTCCGGCAACGTGGACCTGAGCCACCGCACCGAAGAGCAGGCCAGCAACCTACAACAGACCGCTGCCTCGATGGAGCAGCTCACCACCACCGTGCGCAGCAGCGCGGACACGGCCCTTCAGGCCACCCAGTTGGCCAACTCCGCCAGCGCCGCCGCGCAGCAGGGGGGCGAGGTCGTGCGCCGGGTGGTGGACACCATGGGCGAGATCAGCGGCAGCTCGCGCAAGATCGCGGACATCATCAGCGTGATCGACTCCATCGCCTTCCAGACCAACATCCTGGCGCTCAACGCCGCTGTGGAAGCAGCCCGCGCCGGCGAGCAGGGCCGGGGCTTCGCCGTGGTGGCCAGCGAGGTTCGCAGCCTGGCCGGACGCTCGGCCGACGCCGCCAAGGAGATCAAGGCCCTCATTTCCGCCAGCGTCGAAAAGGTGGAGACCGGCTCGCAACTCGTGGGCGACGCGGGCATGTCAATGGAGAACATCGTGCAGCAGGTCCAGCGCGTGGCCGACCTGATCGCCGAGATCAGCGCCGCCACCAGCGAGCAGACCCAGGGCATCGGCCAGATCAACGCGGCCGTCACGCAGCTGGATCAGACCACGCAGCAAAACGCGGCCCTGGTGGAGGAAAGCTCGGCCGCGGCGACAACCTGAGCCAGCAGGCCCAGCGGCTCACCGAGATCGTGCGCACCTTCCGCATCGACCTGGACGGCAGCAGCTTCCATGGGGGCACGTCCGCGCCGCTGCCCGTCGGCGCCCCGGCCGCCTCGCGCGCGTTGCCCACGGGCTCCCCCGCGTTGCGGGCCGCCCCCGTGGCGAGCCGGCCAGCACTTGCAAAGCCCGCCAGCGCGGTGCAGCAGCAAGAGTGGGCGGCCCATTGAGAGGGCGGGCAGGACCGCCAGGATTGGCGGCTGCCCGTTCCCAGGCCGGTTGCGCCGACGGATCGACAGGCCGGCTTCAGCCGGCCGGCACCAGCTCGACGGCGGCGTGCTCTTCCAGCCAGTCCGCGACTGGCAGGCCGGCCTCGTCGGCCACGCCCTGGTTCCAGAACTGCGAGGCGCACAGCACCTCCACGTCCAGGCCCTCCAGCGTGCTGCGCGCCAGCACCGCGCCGATGTAGGCGCTGCGCGCCCGCTCGACGATGCCCCAGACCAGCGTGGTCTCGGCGGCGCATTGCAGGCCGATCAGGAACGCCTCCTTGCGCGCGCCATCGGCGGATTTCTCCACCATCCAGGGCAGTTGCCCGGCCAGCCGTTCGTCCTGCAGCAGCACGTTCAGCAGGTCGCGCGCCGGCTCGGCCCCCAGCGGAACGACCACGAAACGCTCGGTTTCGAATTTCGGGGCCTGGGCGGGCAGCAGCTCGACGCTGGCTTTCATCTCTTGGTACGACATCGTTTTAAACCTCCGTGGGCGCCGAGCCTAGGCGCGCGCCCGCGCGGGCCGGGCCAGGCGTCCGAAGGAAGGTGGCCGCAGCCGAAGGCCATCGGCCCGGGGCGGCGCTCTCCTCGCCGCCTCGATACGCACCAACGGTGGCTAACCGGCGAGCGCCGGATAGTCCGTGTAGCCCTGGGCCCCGGGCGTATAGAACGTGGCCGGATCGGGCGCGTTCAGCGGCGCGCCCTGGCGCATCCGTTCGACCAGGTCCGGATTGGCGATGAATGCACGGCCGAAGGCGGTGAGGTCGGCCAGGCCGCCCTCCAGCGCGCGCTCCGCACCGGCCTTGTCCAGGCCGCCGGCCAGGATGAACGGGCCGTCGAACGCCGCCCTCAGATCGGCCTTGAGCTGGGCGGGAACTGGTGGCGTGCCCATGGCCGAGTGGTCCAGCACGTGGACGTACATGAGGCCGAGCGCGGAAAGCGCTTTCACCAGGGCGAGGTACTGCGCATCCACGCCGTCGAACGGGCCGGCGCTGTTGACCACCCCGTGCGGCGACAGGCGGATGCCCACGCGTTCAGCGCCGATCTCCTTCACCGCCGCACGCGCGATTTCGAGCACCAGGCGGTTGCGCCCTTCGGCGGTTGCGCCATAGCCGTCCGTGCGGCGATTGATGTTGGCATTCAGGAACTGCTCCAGAAGATACCCGTTGGCCGCGTGCAGTTCGATGCCGTCGAACCCGGCTTCGATGGCCAGGCGCGCCGCCGTGGTGTATTCGCCGATCACGGCCTGGATGTCGGCCTCGGTTATGGCGCGGGGCGGCGTGTGCGGCTGGTTGCCTTGCGAATCCGTGCGCATCTCGCCGGGACACACCTCGGCCGACGCGCTGACCACTTCGGCGCCGGCCGGCATGTTGGCCTGATGGGACACGCGGCCCGTGTGCATCAGTTGCACGACGATCTTGCCGCCTTGGGCATGCACCGCGCTGGTCACCTGCTTCCAGCCTTGAACCTGGGCATCATTGAACAGGCCGGGAATGCGGGCATAGCCCAGGCCGTTCGGCGAAGGCGACGTGCCCTCGGTGATGATGAGCCCGGCGCCCGCGCGCTGCGCGTAGTAGGTGGCCATCAGGCCATTGGGCGTGTTGTTCTCGACCGCGCGGTGGCGCGTGAGGGGCGACATCACCACGCGGTTGCGAAGGGGTGTGTTGCGCAGGGAAAAGGGTTCGAAAAGCATGGGGGGTCCTGGAAAAGAAGGGGCGCGAAGGGAGAGAAGAAGCACAAGAAGAAACCATCGGGCTGCGAAAGAAAGGCATCCGATGGGCTCGCGTCAAAGAACCTGGTAGCGAGGGGCGGGCGTGCCGACCTGCGTGGCGGCGAACAGCTGGGAGCGGGCGGCCTCGTACTGGTCCCACAGGCTCGCATCGGCCACGGATGGGAAGGTGACCGTCTCGCCTTGGTCCAGCCCTGCGAGCGCCGCATCGACCATGTGCTCGGCCGTCATCAACCCGTCCTTGTTGAGCGCCGCCAGCGGAACGCCCGACAGGTCCCACAGCTCGGTGGCCGTCGATGCCGGCAGGACCACCTGGACCTTCACCTGCGTGCCGGCCAGTTCCTGCTGCAGGCCCGTGCTGTAGTGCAGCACGAAGGCCTTGGTGCCGCTATAGACCGCGCTGATGGGCAGCGAATGGATGCCCAGAACGGAACCGATGTTGACGATCAGGCCCGCGTTTCTCGCGATGAAGCGGGGCACCACCGCCTGGGTCAGGCGCGTGAGCGCGGTGATGTTCAGGGCGATCTGGGACAGCGCATCGTCCGCCGACCGCTGGGACACCTTGCCCAGCCGCGCGATGCCGGCGTTGTTCACCAGGACATGCAGGTTGTCGTTGGTGGACAAAATCGCTTCGACACGCGCCAGGTCGTCGGCCTGGCCCAGGTCCGCCACGATCGGCTCGGCCTGGATGCCATGCGCCTTGGCAAGCCGGTCGCACAGGGCCTGCAGGCGGTCAGCGCGCCGGGCGACCAGAATAAGATCGTATCCACGGGCCGCCAGGCGATCGGCATACACGGCGCCGATGCCGGCCGAAGCCCCGGTGATCAGTGCGACTTTCCGGGATGGGGGATGGGTCATTGCTATCTCTCCGATAAAATTGAGGGCTCAACCAAATTGATTGAGGGCTCAAATGTAGAGCCGAACCTCGGCTTGATTTCAATGGTGCAGCACTCAACCTTTTAAAACGCATGGGAATTACCGACAACCCGATGGACACGCCCAACGCAGGGGTCCAGACCACGGCCGCAGAGCCTGTCCTGGCCGGCGTGCAGGTCTGCACGAACACGGCGGTGCGCCTGGCGGCCCGCAGGCTGGGGCAGCTGTACGACGACGCCCTCGCGCCGCTGAACCTCAAGGCGACGCAGCTGGCGCTGATGGGGGAAATCGCCAAATTCAAGAGCGCCGAAGCCGAAGGACCAGCGCTGCAGGACCTGGCGGGCCGGCTCGCCATCCAGCTGTCGGCCCTGACCCATGCGCTGCGGCCGCTGGTGCGCGACGGCATCGTCGAGCTGCGGCCCGACGCCCAGGACCGGCGGACCAAGCGGGGCGTGCTGACGCCGCTCGGCAAAAAACTGCTTTCGGAAGCGATCGTGCGATGGGCCGCGGCCAACGAGCGGGTCGAGGCCGTTCTCGGCCCCGCCTCGGCAGCGAGCTTGAGGGCGCTGGCCGATCAGGTGGCGTCGGATGCGTTCATGGTGGCCTACCAGGCGGAAAACCCGGCACGGGTCCCGCCGGCCCCTTAAGGCGTGCCGCAGGCGGAACGGGCCGACCCACGCGCACCGGCCTGGGCGCTGTGCGCCAAGGCGGGGTCGCACCCGCCCTCCTCACTCCCCGTTGTCTTCGGCGGCCTTGACCAGGTGCTGGCGGCTCTTGTCCAGCAGCCGGCTGTCAATAGGGTGCGCAATCGCCTTGGGCATGACGGTGGTGTCCACGATCACCTGCTGCGAGCTGGACCTCTTCACAACACCACCACGCCGGGCAGCCTGGATGCTGGCGGCCAGCAGCGTCTCCACGCCTTCTTCTCCAACGCGCTTTCTCCAGCGCGTCAGGCTGGACGGGTCGATGGGCGCCTCGGTCTGCAGGTAGGTCTCGCCGCAGAAGAACTGCCAGTACGGGTTCTCCACCCAGGTGTTCACCACTGCCTGATCGGAGGCGTCGAAGGTGTGCTGCAGGTACAGCAGGCCGGCCACCAGGCGCGCCGGCAAGGCGGGCCGGCCGCGGCCGGATGTGAACGAGACCGCGAAGGTGCGTTCGATCTCGGCCCAGTCGGTCAACGCGGCCAGCTTGACCAGCGGGTGACGCATGTTGATCAACTCGTCCAGCCGGGAGATGAACAACTCGTCGCTCTGCGGCTGCGAAGGCTTCGGGCCAATGGAATCTCCGGAGGAATTTGCAAGAAAACAGGTACTGGCAAAACCATACCTTGCAAATGCTGCATCCATCAACCTGAAAAAATGCAAGCAAGATCAACGGCTTGCGCGTTGTTCAGCGCGGACTAAATACTTTCCGGGATCAGGGTGGCTTTGGCCGAATCGCATAGCGAATCCCGGCCGCCGCCCTCAACCGTCAGTGAACCGCTCCCCCAGGAACTCCACGAAGCTGCGCAGCTTGGGCGACCGGTACCGGTCCTGCAGGTACACCACGCTCATCGGCCGCACGGGCAGGTCATGCCCGGGAAACAGCCGCACCAGCCGCCCGGCCGCCACATCGGCCTCCAGCAGGATCGCAGGCTGCAGCACGATGCCCAGACCATGCAGCGCGGCCACGCGCAGCGCCTGGCCGTTATTGACCTGCACGCGGCCCGACACGGGAATGCAAAGCCCGTCGTCGTCGCCGCTGTGCAACCGCCAGTTGGCCAGGGCGGCAGGACTGAAGGACAGGCATTCGTGCCCGCTCAGGTCTTCGGGCCGGGCCGGCGTGCCCCGGCGCGCGAGGTACCCGGGCGAGGCGCAGATCATCAGCCGGTAAGGCGCCAGCGGCCTGGCGATCAGTGCCGAATCGGGCAGCTGGCCGATGCGGATCGCGGCTTCGAAGCCCTCTTCGATCAGATCGACCACGCGGTCGCTCAAGGACACATCGACGCTCACGTCCGGGTAGCGCGCCAGGTACACCGACAGCGCCGGCATCAGCGCCTCGGTGCCGAAGGTGACCGGCGCGCTGATGCGCAGCTTGCCGGCGGGGGCGAGCTGCAGGCTCTGCGCCTGCGCGTCGGTCTCGGCCACCAGCCGCAGGATCTCCTTGCAACGCGCGTAGTAGTCCTCGCCCAAGGCCGTCAGGTGCTGGCGCCGCGTGGTCCGGTGCAGCAGTTGCATGCCCAGCCGCTTTTCCAGCGTGCGCAGGTGGTTGCCGGCCATGGTGGCGGAGATTCCGCTGGCTTGTGCGGCAGCGCTCAGGCTGCCTTTTTCCACCGTGTGCACGTACACCTGCATGCTGTCGAGCAAGTCCATTGATAACTCCCGCTGCCGAATGAATCAAATGGCATGCAGTTTATCCAGCACAGCTATTTAATGACACTGCTTCTCTTTGTTCACCGCCCAGAGAAGCACCATGAAAGCCATCCAGCTCACCGCCCCCTCCCTTGACGCATTCCGCCCCACCGAACTGCCCGACCCACAACCCGGCAAGGGCGAGGTACTGGTGCGCCTGCGTGCCGCCACGCTGAACTTCGTGGACGTGGCCATCGCCACCGGCCAGTTCCCCGCGGCGGGCTTTCCGATGGTGCCCGTGGCCGACGGTGCGGGCGAGGTGGCTGCGCTGGGCGACGGTGTCGATGACCTGTCCCTGGGCCTGGCCGTGGGCGACCGGGTAGTTCCGCACTTCATGCCCCACTGGCAAGGCGGGGCGGTGTCGGCGCGCAACCTCGCGGCGATGCGCGGCATCACCCTGCCCGGCTCGCTGGCGGAGTACGCCGTGGTGCCCGCGACCAGCCTGATCGCGCTGCCTGCCCACCTCGACTTCGCCCAGGGCGCCGCGCTGCCCATCGCGGCCACCACGGCGTGGAACGCCGTGCGCTCGGCACCGCTGCGTCCCGGCTCGGTGGTGATGCTGCTGGGCACGGGCGGTGTCAGCCTGTTCGCCCTGCAGTTCGCCAAGGCCTGCGGCGCCACGGTGATCCTGGCCTCGTCGTCCGACGCGAAGCTGGAGCGCGCGCGCCTGCTGGGCGCCGATCACCTGATCAACTACCGCACCACGCCCGCCTGGGACGAGGCGGTGCGAACCCTCACGGAGGGGCGCGGCGCCGATCTGGTGGTGGAAACCGTCGGCGCGGCCACCTTCGCGCAGTCGCTCAATGCAGCGGCAGTGGGCGGCACGGTGTTCACCATTGGCTTCCTGGGCGGCACGGCTTCGTCCATCGACCTGCTACCGATCATCGTCAAGTCCCTGCGCGTGGTGGGCAACAGCACCGGCTCGGTGGACGACCTGGCGCAAGCGGCCCGGGCCATCGCGGCGCACCGCATCGTGCCGGTGATCGACCAGACCTTCGCGATGCAAGAGGTGCCCGCGGCGTATGCAGAACTGAGTGCCGGGGGGAGGCACTTCGGGAAGATCGCGATCGTGCATTGAGGGAAGCGGCTGTCAGCGTTTGGTCGAAGAGGACGTGCGGACCGAGCAGTCGATTACATGGATCGTTACTAAACGCTTGTATTCCTCCGATAGCCCCATTTCCAACATTGACTGAAGCGCCTCTGGGGTCTGTGGCCGTTTCCCAGTCGGTGGAGCTGGAATTTTATTTGGGAGACCGAACCAGAGCACGATGTAAATCCCGTATCCCTTCGCCCGCGGATCGGTCGTGTACCGCGAGATTAGTTGTCCTTTTACGGCAGTCCAGAGTCCTCTGTTCTGATCGCGCTTGATTTCAATGGGTATGCCGCCCTGCGTGCCGACGGTGCACCAAACGTCAGAACGCTTACCGTCAACATGATGCGTTTCAGGCAAGCATTCAATCTCGAAGCGATGCAACCGATCACGTAATTGCGTCGAGAAAGTATCGCGGCAGAGCTCTTCATGGCGAGGAGAACATGGCTCCTTCTGTGCGCCTGCATTCCAGTACTGCAGGTTCAGATTCAGGTCGCTGTAGCGCACTTGCTCCTTCATGCCTTCGATCAAGTCGTTCACCACTGCCGCTATCTCAGCAGGACTAGAAGCCCTGCGCTGCTGCAGGGCTGTACTTACTTGCCGCCAAGTGGGTTTTTCGTAAGTGGCATCACGCCGGACAATCTGCTGGGCCAGACGCGCTGCACGCAGTTCAGAAACCCATTCAACTATCGCTGGCAGCTGACTAAGGCGTTTAATTTCCCACTCGCTTTCGGCATCTGGCCTACCGGCCAACTCATTGAGGTAGCTTTTGACCAATTCAGAACGTCTCATATCGCGGGTAACCAAACCAGCCCCGGTAATGCGCGACGGCGAGCATCCAACTGCAAGATGCTCGACAAAGAATCCTAAAAGTTGCGCTGGCTTGTGCAGGAAATGAATGGCTTGACCGCAGTCATCAAGAAAATGGAAAAAATGCTCGGCACGCAGACGCTTCGCCAGATAGCACCGCGCGACTGGTATGTATCTTTCGGGATCGAGGAGCAGTCCCACCGTCAGCCAGCACGCCCGTTGTTGCACATCCACCTTTTTCGAAGTGTCGAGTCGAATCTGGACCAATGAAAGCAATTCGTCTCTTACCGAAAGAGTGAATGCTCCGCGAAGCATGTCCGTCAGCGTGTTACGAAGGTGAGGATTTGATCGCGAAGGAAACTGTGCAAGCAAGGGCAAGAGGCATAACTTTGTGACCTCAGAGTAGGACTCATCGCGAAAAAGATGGGTGTGAGCTGGACTACGGCTCTTCCATTGCATCGCGTTGGTGAAATAAATAAAAAAAGCCTCAGCCATGCAATGCGGGAGGCTTGCTACGACTGCGGACACCCAGGTGTCATGCCCCCTGATCCGATGTACCAAATGGACCACCAAGGCAGCTACGAGGCGATCGGCCGCCATAGTTTCGAAGAACTTACGGTCGTGCTCATAAGCGATTTCCAGACTGACCAACACTGGCGTATTCAACGTGAACGACTTTCCATTGTTGATTGCGTTTATGGTCTCTGCTGAGGAGGGCAAGTCCGCCCGGTGGAGGGTGCGGCGTAGAGCCAGGAGCGCGGCCTGAACCAGTTCCTCGTCTCCCGCGAAAAAACTGCTCAGCTTTTCCCGGGGCGTTTCGCCATCGGCGTCATAGTATTTATGTAGGTAAACCGCAGCCACCTGATCTAGAAGACCAAGGGGTACCAGTGGTTTTGAAAATTCGGCAATCTTGGCGCGATACGTGTTGCGCCGCTCGGCAGCCTTTTGCGCACGGTCTTGTTTGCGTCTGACCTCCTCTTGCATCCACCCCCAACGCTCCCATGTGCAAGTGAACCTTTCGGTTAGCAAGTCCTGCCATCCGCGTTCCATGCTGAGGTCTTCGCAAGTAATAAGCACTTCCTCAAGCCCAAGTGCATATTCGTCCGGAATGGCATAGATGGCTTGAAAGAAATAACGCTTTGCATCCGCCTCGCTATGGGTGTTCTGCGCTCTGGCAAGCCACCATGCGGCCGCGTCAGCTGGAGCCGCTGCCCGATGCAGCCGAGCTTCCGCGGACCGGACTGGATTGGTCGCCTTTGAAAATCGATTCAGAGCAAGATCCAACAGTGAGAAATAGCGATGCGGACGAGCCCGCAGCCACTGATGAAAAACCTCTCTGTCATCGTGATCCAGCAAGCTTTCCTCATATTCGCCGCAAGCGGTATCAAGCCAATACAGCAATTGATCGTCATGCGGGATGTCCGCAATCTCCTTGAGCACCCGGGAGATCAGACTTCCAACGAACTCCCCGCGCGATCGTGAAGTCCCTGTACCTTCCAGTTCCAGTTCCGTTTCCGCTGCAAACGAGTCGAGCAACTTCATTGCCTCGTGGCAATCGATTTCGCCCACATCATGCTCCCAGAACATCTGATAGTTACCGATGAGGTTACGTTGTTTAGGCAGGTGAAAAAACTTCGGAAGCTCTACGGCGGAAAGCGCCGCTGGATACATTGCTTCTAGCAACGCGCCAAGTATTTCGTCATCACCGTCCTCCACAACGGCAGATTCGATATCGGCCAGCAAGCTGCGCAAGGACGGATCGTTCACGCCAACCCAGCTCATGTGTATTTTTAACGCCCGCATGCGTACGGATAGCCATCGGGATTCGTCACGGACGAGGGCCAGCAATAAAGTGGTTAAGCCTGCATCGGGTGATTGGTGAAGCATTCCCTCCAGCAGTAGCACCAACAGCAGTTGGTGAGCGTCCGAATAGTTCGGTTCAGCCATTCGTTGACTGACCAATGGACGCATCTCAGAGGTGACCAAAGCCGCAAATGGCAGGCCATTCCATTCATACCATCTGAACGACCGCGAATCTTGGACATGGCTACCAAGTTGCTCAATCAAAGCCGTCTTGTCTGAAATGGAAAAGTTCTTGGCGTCCCCGTAGAGAAGCACACAAAGCGAATCAAGCCGGATAAAGGTCAGCCTCGTTTCTGCGGCAAGTGATGCAAGCCAACCTGCCAAACCGCGCATGCTGCTGACAATGCCGCCGTCAGAACCGCAGATCAATGCCAGTACCCGCCGAAACGAGAGTTTCTCGTGCAGCCGGTCGGCCAAATACCTTGCAGCGAGGAACTCGGCCACGGTTCTGTGCACTGGGGTAAAGACATTGCTCCCGGTCGACCTGAACAGCCGGCTGGCCAAGGCCTCATTCAATGGCAGTCTTTCGTCAGAGTTTGGTACTTCGTTGAGTGAGATCACCCGGTCAGGCGTGCTTGATAAATGAGAGAAGCCGGTAAGGTCCGCAATCAACTGGAGGGCACAAAGATATGCGGCAGCACGTTTAAGGCTGTCGTGATCTGGGGCACTTTTGTATGTAGCGGCGAGATGCTCATCGTTGTGCTCTAGCACCAGACGATCGCACGCCATTTCAAACACCGCCTGCCGGGTGTCAGGCCATCGATTGCTTGGTCCTACTGCTGCGGCAAGCATGATCAGAGTTTGGGGATTAAGCAGCAGGTCGGTCAGCCCATGTTTCTCCGCGGATGCAATGAAGGCCTGTGCATCGGGAATACCGTGATTGGCGTGAAGAATGATTTCTACATCGGTGAGCGTCAACGGCTGAAGAGTCAGCACCTGAAGCTCATCCTCTGAGGAAAGCAAGGACTGAAGCTTCCTTGCGTCTGGATCACCCAACCAGTCAGCAGATCGGCACGACAGCCGAAAGCTATGGCACCCGAGCTGGCGCAACTTATTGCGAATGTTGTCCAGAGGCACTCTGCCTGCGGTGTTCCCCGCACGCGTTTCGTCCAATCCGTCGATAAAGATAGGCCGGGCCGAATTCTTCAGTTCGGAGAGATCATCAAACGTCAAGAGGTCACCAGCGCTGATGAAATGCCCGCCGACCAATTCGGCCTGCTGCCGGAAGGATGATGTTTTGCCCATGCCAGGGTCACCGAGTAACACGTAGGCAATCAAAGCTTGTGTGTCGTCCAGCGACATCGGCTCTGCTGTTCGGTCATCGTTCGTATCAGCTTGACGCACACAGGTGCGGGAAACCAGCAGCATTTGCACCTCGTTTTCTCTTGGCAGGCGTCACTTGATGAGTTCGATGGTAGTCGGAGGTCATGCACCCTCCTGGGTGCCGTGCACCAACGCGGGTACCACCCACTCTGTCTTCCAAAATCGCGAATATCAAATCACTACTAAAACAATAGCAATACCCCCTACTCCAATATGCGCTAGAGGCCAATTTCATTCAAGCCCTGCTGACCCCACCCCACCTGGCACGCGCATTGCAACAGCGTCCCCGTGACCAATGCCGGTCACATGGCTGACCCCTTCCAATGGCGGAAACGGGGCGGCCAGGACGAAGGCGTCCCCACAGATGGTGCAGGCTGACAAACAACAGCCCGCGCCCTGTGCGGACGCCTTTTTTTGTTTTTTTGGCACGAACACCCATTGGGGGTCACGATGAAAAAATCCAGGCTGGTGATGGTGGGCAATGGCATGGCCGGGGTGCGCACGCTCGAAGAGCTGCTCAAGATCGCTCCGGATCTCTACGACATCACGGTGTTCGGCGCCGAGCCGCACCCCAACTACAACCGCATCCTGCTGTCGCCCGTGCTGGCGGGCGAGCAGACCATTGACGAGATCATCCTCAACGACTGGTCCTGGTACGAAGAGCACGGCATCCACCTGCACACGGGCTTCACTGTGAACGAGGTGGACCGCGTGCGCCGCGTGGTGCACGCCACCAACGCGGCGGGCGAGGTCATCAGCGCCGAGTACGACCGGCTGATCCTCGCCACCGGCTCCAACCCGTTCATCCTGCCGATTCCGGGCAAGGACTTGCAGGGCGTTCTGGCCTACCGCGACATCGCCGACACGCAGGCCATGATCGACGCCGCCACCACCTACAAGCACGCGGTGGTCATCGGCGGCGGGCTGCTGGGCCTGGAGGCCGCCAACGGCCTCATGAAGCGCGGCATGCAGGTGAGCGTGGTGCACGCGGGCGACTGGCTCATGGAGCGCCAGCTCGACGACGTGGCCGGCAAGATGCTGCAAAAGTCCCTGGCCGAGCGCGGCATGCAATTTTTGATGAAGGCGCAGACGCAGGAGCTGGCGGGCGGGGCCGACGGCCGCGTCACCGCCGTGCGGTTCAAGGACGGCACCGAGGTGCCCGCCGACCTGGTGGTGATGGCCGTGGGCATCCGCCCCAACACGCAGCTGGCCGAGAAGATGCGCCTTCACGTGAACCGCGGCATCGTGGTGAGCGACACGCTGCAGACCACCACCGACGCGCGCATCTACGCCGTGGGCGAATGCGCCGCGCACCGGGGCATCGCCTACGGGCTGGTGGCGCCGCTGTTCGAGCAGGGCAAGGTGCTGGCCAACCACCTGGCGGAGTTCGGCATCGGGCGCTACCAGGGCTCGCTCACCTCCACCAAGCTCAAGGTGACGGGCATCGACCTGTTCAGCGCGGGCGACTTCCAGGGCGGCGAAGGCACCGAGGAAATCGTGATGAGCGACCCCTTCGGCGGCGTGTACAAAAAACTCGTCATCAAGGACGACAAGCTCGTGGGCGCGTGCCTCTACGGCGACACGGTGGACGGCAGCTGGTACTTCAAGCTGCTGCGCGACGGCCGCACGGTGGGCGACATCCGCGACAAGCTGATGTTCGGCGAGAGCAACATCGGCGACGCGGGCCACCAGGGCCACAGCAAGGCCGCCGCCATGGCCGACACCGACGAGGTGTGCGGCTGCAACGGCGTGACCAAGGGCACCATCTGCAAAGCCATCAAGGACAAGGGCCTGTTCACGCTGGACGACGTGAAAAAGCACACCAAGGCCAGCGCCAGCTGCGGCTCGTGCACGGGCCTGGTGGAGCAGATCATCATGTTCACGGCCGGCGGCGACTACTCCGCCACGCCCAAGACCAAGGCCGTGTGCGGCTGCACCGACCACGGCCACCAGGCGGTGCGCGATGCGATCCGCGCCAACAAGCTGCTGTCCATCGGCGACGTGTTCGCCTTCCTGGAATGGAAGACGCCCAACGGCTGCGCCACCTGCCGCCCGGCCGTCAACTACTACCTGATCAGCACCTGGCCGAAGGAGGCCAAGGACGACCCGCAAAGCCGCGCCATCAACGAGCGCAGCCACGCCAACATCCAGAAGGACGGCACGTACAGCGTGATCCCGCGCATGTGGGGCGGCGAGACCACGGCCAGCGAACTGCGCCGCATCGCCGACGTGGTGGACAAATACCAGATCCCCACCGTGAAGGTGACCGGCGGCCAGCGCATCGACCTGCTGGGCGTGAAGAAGGAAGACCTGCAGGCCGTGTGGAAAGACATCGGCATGCCCAGCGGCCACGCCTACGCCAAGGCCCTGCGCACCGTGAAGACCTGCGTGGGCAGCGAGTGGTGCCGCATGGGCACGCAGGACAGCACACAGATGGGCAAGGACCTGGAGCGCGCCATGTGGCGCATGTACGCCCCGCACAAGGTCAAGTTCGCCGTGAGCGGCTGCCCGCGCAACTGCGCCGAGAGCGGCATCAAGGACGTGGGCATCATCGGCGTGGACAGCGGCTGGGAGATGTACATCGCCGGCAACGGCGGCATCAAGACCGAGGTGGCGCACTTCTTCACTAAGCTCAAGACCGCGGCCGAGGTGCTGGAGTACACCGGGGCTTTTTGCGAGCTGTACCGCCAGGAAGGCTGGTACCTGGAGCGCACGGTGCACTACGTGAACCGCGTGGGCCTCGATCACGTGAAAAAACGCATCCTCGAAGACCACGAAGGCCGCCGCGCGCTGTGGGAGCAGCTGCAGTTCGCGCTGGATGGCGAGCCCGACCCGTGGTTCGACTTCCAGGAAGCCAGCGTGGACACGCGGCAGTTCGCCGCCATCGCGCCATGAGCCCCGGCCCAGCCATTGACACCACCCCTTTCATTCATTCATCCCCCCCGATTCGCAAGGAGCCGCCATGAGCGACTGGAAATACATCTGCCGTGTGGACGACATTCCCGTGCTGGGCTCGCGCCGCGTGGCGCGGCCGCAGGGCCTGGACGTGGCGGTGTTCCGCAACGGGGCGGACGAGGTGTTCGCGCTGCTGGACCGGTGTCCGCACAAGGGGGGGCCCCTGTCGCAGGGGATCGTATTCGGGACGAGTGTGGCGTGTCCGCTGCACAACTGGACGATCGGGTTATGCGATGGGCAGGCTTCGGCGCCGGACGAGGGGTGTACGCCGAAGTTTGCGGTGAAGGTGGAGGGGGGGGAGGTGTTTTTGGATGCTGTTGAGTTGGCGGGGCATGCGGTGGAATTGGTTAGGCCTGTAGCGGGGCCTATCAGGCGTTTAGTTGCTGGTTCGGGGGCTTGAGGTTGTGGGTGTGGCTTGTTTTGGCGCTGGTGGTGGCTTTTCTTTCCGGGGCCGGGGTGTGCGCCCGGCGGCGCACTCACTTTCTTTTGCTTCGCCAAAAGAAAGTAAGCAAAGAAAA
>NZ_BAAJYR010000069.1:0-16078 GCF_057546605.1 Acidovorax sp. KPB24-03
AAAGGCACGGTCCAGCTCAGGCGGCCCCAGTGCCTCAGGTCACGGGCTTCAAACTTCCCAGAGGCGCTTCCGGGGCTAACCTGAACTGGTCCGGAGCGTCAAAGATACAAGGCGAGGAGCCCGCCATGACCCTCTACACGACCGACTACCTGGAGTATTACCTGACGCTTGTCGGGTGGATCGTCAACAACGGCATCTGGAACATCCTGGTGGCCAGCGGCGTGTTTGCGCTGCCCTTCGTGGTGATCGTCGTGCAGGAGTGGCTGCGCGCACGCGCCGAAGGCGCCGACGAGGGCAACAAGGGCGTGCTGTCCTCGATGCGCATCGAGAACCGCGTGTGGGTGGCGATCGTCGTCATCCTGTTCGCCGGCATCCCCTTCATCCCGGTCGACCTCAGCACGATCCGCTTCGACACTACGCGCTCTGCGCAGTGCCAGGTCAACGTCCCCCAGCCCAACGACACGGGCTGGTCGAACGCCTATACCACGCTCAACAACCAGAGCGCGCTGGTGCCGGTGTGGTGGTTCTTCATGCACGCCATCTCGAAGGCGGTCACGGGCGGCGCGGTGGCGGCGATTCCCTGCGGCACGGACCTGCGGCAGATGCGCATGGACGTGGATGCGACGCGCATCGACGACCCGGTACTGGCTCAGGAGGTCGGCGACTTCGTGCATGACTGCTACGGCCCCTCGCGCGCCAAGCTGTTCATGAGCCGGCCCACGCTCTCCGACAACCAGATGAACGACGTGACCTGGATCGGGTCGAGCTACTTCCTGGACAACGCGGGCTTCTACGACACCTACCATTCCAACACTCCGCGCACGGCCTGGCCCTACGACGCGACGCGCGATGCGGGGCTGGCCCAGGTGGACAGCGGCGGGGGCTACCCGACCTGCCGGCAGTGGTGGTCGGACGGCAACAGCGGCCTGCGCGCCCGCCTGCTGGCCCAGGTCGATCCCGACCTGCTGACGCGCATCGGCCGCTGGGCGGGCTTCCTGTCGCAGGCCGAGGTGAACGACTCGGTGATCCGGGCCGTGGTCTCGCCAAGGCAGCAGAAGATGAACCAGGGCTCGGTCTACACCGACTACGGCGGGCAGATCGAGAAGACGCTGCCCAACATCGTGACGCGCGGCGCCGGCGACCTGGGCATGACGATGGGCTCGCTCGGCTTCTTCCCGGCGATGGACGTGGTGCGCCAGGCGCTGCCGATGGTGCTGTCGCTGCTCAAGATGGCGTTGGTGGTCTGCATCCCGCTGGTGCTGGTCTTCGGCACCTACGAGCTGAAGGCGCTGGTCGCGGTGAGCTGTGTGCAGTTCGCGCTGTTCTTCGTGGACTTCTGGTTCCAGCTCGCGCGCTGGCTCGACTCCACCATCCTCGATGCGCTCTATGGCTGGGGGTTCGGGGCGAACCGGCCGCACAGCAACTTCGATCCGCTGATCGGGTTGAACAACGCCTTCGGGGACATGCTGCTGAACTTCGTGATGGCGACGATGTTCATCGTGCTGCCGACCTTTTGGGTGGCCTCGCTCGGCTGGGTCGGAGTGCGTGCCGGAAACGCGATTCAGGGACTGGCCGCCGGAACGCGCGATGCGCAAGCAGCAGGAGGCAAAGGCGCTGGGGTGGCGCTGAAGGCTGTGAAATAGCTACGTCTGATCGTCGTCGGGATCGTGTGGATCAACCCGCTGATCGTTGGACGTGTAGAGGCCAAATCCGACAGGGCCGTGACGCCACTCGGTCTGCTGCTCTTCGTCGTAGCTGCCATCATCGCTGCGGAGTAGCCAGGCACCTGCCAGCGCGAATGCAAGTAGCAGCGCCAGCCAGAACGCGCTGTAGAGCAGCATAGCCAAGGCCGCGAGTTTGACGACCACCGACACAGCCAGAGCTGCACCAGGAGCCAAACCTCGCGCACACAACCAGCCCTGGGCCTGCCGATCCAAACGCGCACAGCCTCGCCACGCTCGGCCCAACGTGCGGCCGAGGCGTTCTGCGAAGGTGGTCTGTGCGGCGGTCTTCATGGTGCTACCTCATCGTCGTTCTATCGTTTCTCGTGCTGCCTATCAATGTTCAATCCGTTCTCGATTTCTCGACGGGCCTGCCATATCTGTGACCCAGGCGTAGATGATCACCTTCGCCTTCGAGTCATAGCGGAAGAACAGCCCAAACCGCCTTCCGATGGATGCCTGTCGCCAGTGCGCGTGGGCTGCCTCCATCGCGCTGCCCTGACGATATTCAGGGCGTCCCGGCTCGCTTGGCACCCCGTCCAACATCAGCCTACTCAACGCTTCGAGCAGCTTGCCGTTGGCATTCGACCCGCCCGTCGATTGTTCGTTCTTTGCCTCAACTTCTGCGGCCGCTTGGAGCTTCGCCAGTTGACCGACCACGCGATCGTGAAACAGCAAGGTCCAGCCGTGACGTTGCATCAGAGCACCACGTCGCCGTCGAAGTCCTCGTCCAGTGCGGCGGAATGGCCCGCGTGCTCCACGAAGCTGCGTGCCAGTTCATCCGGCAGATCCCGAACATGCTGACGGGACTGGATGTCCCGCTCAAGGAGAGCCAGGAACGCGCCGATGGCGGGGTCTTCGTGCTCAACAGCCGCCCGATGGACGAGCACCTCGCCGTTCTCTCGCAACTCGAAGCCCACTTTGTCGCCAGCCCCGACGCCCAGCGCTTGGCGGATCGCCTTGGGCAAGGTGATCTGTCCCTTGGAGGTGATGGTGGCGATTTCGTGGACGGACGGCATGATGGTTTTCGGCCTCTTGCCCTCATCGTAAGGAATTTTCCTTACCCAAGGAAGCGAACTGCCCTCCAGGCAAGGATTGATTAGATTTTGCTTGAAAAGTAGCCTATGAGGGTATTTTTGGACCAACGGCGTGTCGCGGTCTCGGCGGATGATTGGATTCTGTGGTAATTTTCAACCATGGATGCAAATTCGCGTCATCAAGTAATCAAGCGCCTGCAGACGGGACTACCTCGCGGCGCACCGTTCGACCTAACCACCCTGGCACCGCTCGGGGTGTCGGCCCAGCTCGCCGCGCGCTACGCCGAAGGTGGCTGGCTCGTGCGTCTGGCACATGGGGTCTATGCGTTCCCGAACGACGATTTCGGGGTGTACGGCGCGTTGAAGTTCCTGCAACAGCGAGTGCCTGGCCTGCACGTCGGCGGCAAGAGCGCCCTGGCGCTGCAAGGCGTGCGACACAACCTGGGCAGCCGCGACACGCTGGTGCTCTGGGGCGATGCCCGCTTCGCGCTGCCCGACTGGTTCACTTCGCGCTTTCCGGCGCGCTACGTTCACGCCAACCTATTCGACTGGCCTGACGACGTGCTGGTCAGCAAGACCGTGACCACGCCTCCGGGTCTGCCGGAGGGGCTGCGCGTGTCGGCGCCCGAGCGCGCCGTGCTGGAACTGCTATCCGAAGTCGGCACCAAGCAAAGCCTCGAAGAGGCTCGCAACCTCTTCGACGGGTTGCGCTCGCCGCGCAAGGAACTGCTGGGCCAACTGTTGGGCTGCTGCAAGAGCGTGAAGACGGTGCGGCTTTTCCTTACCTGGGCGCGGGAGACTGGCCTGGTGGACGCGGACGATCTACTGGCGCGGTATCCGCTGCGCACCGGCAGCGACAAGCGCTGGATGAGCCGGCTACCCGACGGAACTTTGTTGAGTCTGAACCCGCATGGATAAGAGCTACGCCGACACCGTTCGCCTGTTGCTGGCCGTCGCACCGGCGGTCTTCGCCAATGACATCTTCGCGATGAAGGGCGGCACGGCGATCAACCTGTTCGTGCAGGACATGCCCCGCCTGTCGGTCGACATTGACGTGGTGTACCGGCCCTGGCAGGTTCAGCGTGACGAAGCCCTGGCAGCGATCAACGGCGAGTTGGCTGCCATCTCGCAGCGTGTGGCGCCGCTGGGCATCCAGACGCGCTTGGTGCGCAGCAAGGATCTCGGCGACACCAAGCTGATCGTCGAGAACGACACCAGCCAGGTCAAGATCGAGGTGAACGTCGTCTTCCGCGGCACGGTGCTCCCGGTTGAACGAAAGCCGTTGAGCGCCAAGACGGGCGATCTGTTCGGTGTCGAATTCGAGGCACCGATCCTGGCACGCGACGAGCTGTATGCCAGCAAGTTGGTGGCGGCCCTGGACCGACAACACCCACGTGACCTGTTCGACGTCTGGCAGCTCTACAAGTCTGGCGGCCTCAGCGATGGCATGGTCGAGTGCTTCGTGATCTACCTCGCCGGCCATAACCGGCCGCCGCATGAAGTGCTGTTCGGCAATGACAAGGACATCGCGGCTGAGTACGAGCGCGCTTTCGTCGGCATGACCGAAGTGGAGTGCTCGCTGGACACGCTGCTTGCCGCTCGTGCACAGATGCGGCAGGAACTGCCTCGTCGCCTGACAGTGGGGCACAAACAGTTCCTGAGCGGGCTGGTACGCGCCGAGCCCGACTGGTCGCTGGTGCAGTGCCCGCACGCGGCCGAACTGCCCGCCTTGCGCTGGAAGCTCGCCAATCTGGAAGCGTTTCGCAAACGGCGTCCGGCCGACTTCGCAGCGCAGGCCGATGCCCTTGATGCGGGGCTGGGTCAGACTTGATGGCGAATGCGCTGGTCATCGACGACTGTGTGAGGGCGGCGGGCAGCGCGTCAGTCTTCGGCGATGTTTCCACGGCGGCTGAAGTCAGACCGTTTGATGAAGAGCACCAACGGTTGTTGCGCGCCATGGCGCTGCGGAACTGAGTCGCACCTCATGGACTACGCGCAACTTCGCTCGCTGCTGGAGCCGCTCATCACGGGGCTGAAAGATGCAGGCACGCATTCCATGCTGCCGACGCTTTGCGAAGAGTTGGGACTACCTGCCCCAACCGCCGATGGTTCCAAACGCGAGCGCATGGTTTCCAGCTTCGAAGCAGCAGGGGACGCCGACCTGCCTGCGGTTGCGCGCAAGCTGCTGGTGCGCCACCCGCCCAACGCCACCACGCGCAACCAGATCCAGGACATCCTTTGGAGCGACAGTGTGTGCCCGCCGATCCCGAAGCGGTATCGGCGCGAGGTAGCGCGGCGGCTCAATGGCGAAGAGTTGTATGGGGATGCTCGCAGGTTCGACGAGCTGCTTGAGCGGTTGTGGATCTTGGATTCCGATGACTGGATGCACCTACTGGGCGGAAAGCCCACGGGATTGCGTGCTGAAATTCAGCAGCACGTCCATCGCAACCCCGAGGATTGGCCGGCAGAAACGCTGTTTGACCAACTGGGAGCCTATGACGCGTCTGACCGACGCTTTGCACTGTTTCTGGAGGGCTTGGCTTCGGCGGACGTTCGACCCGACGAGACGGCGCAACACCACTTCGTCGGTTGCGTCAACGAGTCGCTGCGCAGTTGCGGCATCGAACTGCGCGAGACGGGTTCGGAGGGCGGCTACCCGGTCTTCTCTATGGTCTCGCTGCACGCAGCGGCCAGAGGCCGGCCGAAGAATCTCATCTTCGCCTCGCCCGACAAGCCCGATCTGCGTTTCCGTGATGCGCTGGACAACGACATAGAGATCGTCACCAACGCGGACAAAGTGCTTGTCTATGACCGGCCCATCGGAAACGACGGGCTGCGCTGGAACGACCTGCAACAGTGGTGGAGCGATACAGAGCAGATCGCCGATGCCACGCAGGCCAAACGTTCGCTGTACACGCGCCTGAAAGCCAGCTTGCCGCGCAACTCCCCGCCGCAATCCGTGCTATTCGATGCCTTCTTCGAGGGGTTCCGCAGTGCCGTGCCGAACCTGCCAGCGCTGCTACCGGAAGTATGGCTGCACTGGGACCCGCGCACGGTCAAAGAGCGAGGGCCGGACGCGCTGCTGCGCTTTCGGATGGACTTCCTTCTACTGCTTCCGCAGGGTGTGCGGGTCGTCATCGAGGTCGACGGTAAACACCACTATGCGGACTCCGCAGGCAGCGCCGATGTGCAGCGCTACGCGCAGATGGTGCAGGCCGACCGCGAACTCAAACTCGCCGGCTATGAAGTCTTTCGTTTTGGGGCAGCAGAGCTGCAGGCACCCACAGCCAAGGCGGATGTGAAGGCTTTCTTCGAATCGCTGTTCAAACGCTATGGCGTTTTAACGCACTGAGAGACCTGGCCTGCCTTAGACGCCGCCAAATCCCCAGGAGAGCACTGTGCAGGACGACAAAGACAACGCAGCAGCGGACATCGACCTTCTCGCCAACATGAAGTCACCATCCGACTTCGCCGGACAGCAGCTTTTTATCCAGGGCGACGACTGGCACAGCAACGCAATGCTGGGTTGGACCCACTTCCCTTGGGACATCTACGCCGCGGGCTACAAGGATGCAGCGGACGCCCTGGTTGGGGCGTTGGCCGAGCGCAAGGCGTCCCTCGACAGCGTGGTCTACCCGCTGGTGTTCCTGTATCGCCAAGGACTGGAACTCCAACTGAAATTGATCCTGCCGCTGGCCCGTCGCTTGGCGGGCAAGGAAGCAGTGGCTGATCACCAGCACGGCTTGATGCCGCTGTGGAACGAACTGCGCCGGCATCTCCAACAGCTTGATCCTCGCAAGGACGACAAGGAGCTGCCGGCCCTTGAGGATTTCATCCGCCAACTCGATACCGTCGATCCCGGCTCCTTCGCGTTCCGGTATCCCACGACGAAGAAGGGCGAGGTGTCCCTCCCGGAGCTGCGGCACGTCAACGTCAGGCACCTTTCGGAGGTCATGGACAGCGTGTTCATGCTGCTGGGCGGCATCTATTCCTGGCTGGGCGAGATGGAACAGAACGACGGCTACTACTGAGAGATCACTGAAGCCATTTCAGCCGTCATGGCCAACTGGGCCAGCTTGCAGTGGGCGCGCACGTGCTCGCACCTTGTCGGGATAGCGCCGTGTCGCATTGATCGTGGCACGGCACCGTTGCTGCCCCTATACCCAAAGGCTTCGTAAAGGCCAAAGGGCTGGGGAAGGGGCAAGGGAATGGGGCCAAGGGGAATGGCCCTACCCGAAAAGGCCAAAAGGCTCCCCCGACCGGCCACCGTCCGGGGTCCGCCATGCTCTCGCTGTTCCAACGAAAACGGCCATCGCCAACCTCCGGCGCCGGGCCGACAACCACACCTCCCACCGCTCCCGGCAAAGGGCTGATGCGGCCGGAACCGGCCGCATCGCTGCTGGCGACACCGCGCCGGCAGCGGCTGCTGGAGCACATCTGGCAACGCACCTCGCTATCGCGCCGGCAGTTCGCCACGCTGTACCTGGCGCCGCTGGAGCGCTACGCCGAGTTGGTCCAGCAGTTCCCGGCCTCCGAGTCGCATCACCATGCCTACCCGGGCGGCATGCTGGACCACGGCCTGGAGATCGTCGCCTACGCCCTGAAGCTGCGGCAATCGCACCTGCTGCCCGCCGGCACCACACCGGAGGCGCAAGCCGCCCAGGCCGAGGCCTGGACGGCCGGAACCGCCTATGCCGCGCTGCTGCACGACGTCGGCAAGGTCGCTGTAGACCTGCACGTCGAATACGCGGACGGCACGGTCTGGCACCCCTGGCACGGGCCGCTGCGGCAGCCATACCGCTTCCGCTATCGCAAGGACCGCGAGTACCGGCTGCACAGTGCCGCCACCGGGCTGCTCTACGCCCGGCTGCTCGATCCGGGCATCTTCGACTGGCTCGCCGGCTACCCCGATCTGTGGGCTGCGCTCCTGTACGTACTGGCTGGCCAGTACGAGCACGCCGGCACGCTCGGCGAGCTGGTTGTGCAGGCCGACCAGGCCTCGGTCGCCCAGGAACTCGGTGGCGATCCCAGCAAGGCGCTGGCCGCGCCGAAACACGCACTCCAACGCAAGCTGCTCGATGGCCTGCGCTTCCTGCTGCGCGAGGAATTCAAGCTGAACCAGCCCCAGGCTTCGGACGGCTGGCTGACTCAGGATGCACTCTGGCTGGTGAGCAAGACCGTCTCGGACAAACTGCGCGCGCATCTGCTGCAGCAGGGCATCGACGGCATCCCGGCCAGCAACACGGCGGTGTTCAACGTGCTGCAGGACCACGGCATCGCCTTGCCCACGGCGGACGGCAAGGCGATCTGGAAGGCCACGGTAGCGAGCGATGCCGGCTGGTCGCACAGCTTCACCTTCCTGAAGCTGTCGCCCGCGCTGATCTGGGAGGCGGCAGAGCGACCCGCGCCGTTCGCCGGCCAAGTGCAGGTCGAGCAGGAGCAAGGAGACGCGGCGCAGCAGGTTCCCGCAGCGCCCGGCGCAGCGGCACGCGGGGAGCCAGAGCCTGCACCGAGCACCGCGCCGCCGGTCACGCCCTTGATGACGGCAGCGGCGGCGGACAACGGCGTCGGTGCGCTGCTCGATCTGCTGGACATGGCGCCTGCCGCGCCGGCACCGCTCCCGATGCCGCCCGAGCCCTTCGCCGATGCGCAGGCCGGCGCCGAAGGTGATTCCCCGGCCAGCGCGGTGGCGACACCGCCGCCGGTACCGCCAGCCTCGGCACGTCGGCCACGGGCCGAGCCCTCCAGCGAAGACTTCATGGCCTGGCTGACCCAGGGCGTGCGCTCGCACAAGCTCATCATCAACGACGCCAAGGCCCTGGTGCATACCGTCGCCGGCACGGCCTACCTGGTCAGCCCTGGCGTGTTCCAGCGGTACGCCCAGGAGCATCCACAGGTGGCGAGCATCGCCCGACAGGAGAAGCTGGAAGCGTGGCAGTGGGTGCAGAAGCGCTTCGAGAAACTGGCGGCGCACCGCAAGCAGGCGAGCGGCCTGAACATCTGGACCTGCGACGTAGCCGGCCCGCGCAAATCGCGGCGGCTGCACGGCTACCTGCTGGCGAAACCCGAGGCGCTATTCGGGGAAGTGCCACCCGATAACCCCTACCTGCGTCTCGCCAACGAGGCCCCACAGCGCGAAAATCCCACAATTCAAAACGACAACGATAACGACGAGCAGGGATAGGTTGGCGGCCCAAGCCCCGGCCGGCTTCAGTCCTCTGACTTGGAGGGAGCCGGTTCGGCCAGCTTGGCTTCGGTCAGGGCCATCAGGTGGGCGGAACTGCATTTCAGCGCACGGGCAATTCTGAGGATCATGGGGAGCGCAGGCGTGTGCTCGCCACGCTCGATCTTGCCCATATGGGACCGTTCGATGCCGGCAATGTGAGCCAGCGTTTCCTGGGCGATGCCCTGGTCGGTTCTCACTTCGCGAACGGCAGCTCCAAACGCGATGGCGGGTTCGGCTTCGTAGGTGGTGGCTCCGGTGGGTCGGCCTCTTTGGATCGGACGTTTTTGCATTAGCAAAAGCGTCGACGATGGACTCGCTATAAACCACGTTAAACTTAACTCACAGATGCGATTGCACGTTTGATGCTTTCGCCATGAGTTTTCTGCCCTGGGAAGGAGCTGGACGTGCCATCAAACGATGCCGCCGCCGCAATCCGGGTCGCCGTGCTCGGCGAGTGGGTGCCTTCACAGCTTGCCGACGTGCTGGCGTTGCAGCGTGCCGAAGAGCCTGAAACTGCTACCGCGCTGGTCGAATCCGGTGCCACTGCGCCAGCGGGTGAATCGATGCGGGATAGCTTCGACTTCGCGCTGTCGCCGGCGGCCATGCAGTGGCCGGGTTGGGTGTGCGAACCGTTGTGGCATGACATGCTCGCAGTTGCCGTCGCCAAGCGCTCCCATCTCTTGGTCTACCGCGAAGTGCCATGCCACGAACTGCTGAAGCAGCCAATCATCAGCGCACAGTCGTCCGCTGAAGAATTGTGGCATGCCGAGGTCCATCGGCTATTCGAGGATGGACCACAGGCCCTTGAGCAGACGGTTGGCACCTTCGACATGGCGATGACGCTCGTTGCCGCAGGCTACGGCATCACCATCGCGCCCGCCACGCGGTTGGCCGGCTACCAGTCGCGAGGCATCGCGGTACGACCACTGGCCGGCGCTCCGATGGTGATCATGGCCTACTTGCTGCACCCCTGTGCGGCCCTGACCGAGCCCCAGGAACGATTCGCGCGTCGCGCTCGCTCCGTATCCTGACGCAGGCGCAGGGACCGCGTGCCGCTACGCCACGTGCTGCGGCGACCACTCGCTTTCCTTCACGGTCGTGCTTACGGCCATGATCAGCTTGTCGAGGTTGGTGGTGGTGACGCTTTCCAGGGCGGAGCGGCCACGCAGCGTTGCGCGCGGCTGCAGGAGCGCGCGGTAGATCTGCCAGGGGTCGGCGCCGCGGCTCAGCTTGAGCACCGCCTGAATCAACGCGTGCCTGACCGGATCAAGATGCCAGTCGGGGACGCGCTGACCGCGGTTGCCCAGGTTCAACGCCAACAGGTTGCCGGCTTTGATTTCGTAGCTGATCCACCGCCGCGACTTGCCGGCCATCTTTGCGTACTCCGCGACCGGCAGGTTGTGCGCGGCCTCGAAGACGTCGACCAGTGCCATCCGCTCGCGCTGGATGTCGGACAGCGGTTCCTCCATGACGGAGCGCGGCAACGGCACTGCCGGCAGCCGATGCGTCTCGGCCGACACCAGTGGCATCGCGTCTCCCGGCTTCGTCACGATCAGGATCGGCGCGGGCACGGCCGCAGGCTTGCGAGACTCGTTGGCGGCGGCCTCGTCCGCAGAGACGACGGGAACGCCCTCCAAGTGAATCGTGAGCGGCACGCTTGCAGCTTCGACCAGGTTCTGCTCGAACAGGTCGAGACGATCGGCCCAGTCCTGCATCATGCGCCGCCGCTGCTCCACGTACTCGGCGTGGTTGTAGGTCGCGCTGACCTTGTTGGGATCGACGTGCGAGAGTTGCGCGTCCACCCATACCTTCGGGTAGCCGATCTCGTTGAGCGCGGTGGACATGGTGCCGCGGATGCCGTGCCCGGTCAGCATGTCGCGATAGCCCAGGCGCTTGAGCGCGCTGTTGAGGGTGTTCTCGCTCATGCGCTTCTTCATCTCGCTGTCGTGCCGGAACAGGAAATGCTGGGCCGGCTTGAACTGCTCCAGCATGTGGCGGACGATTTCCATTGCCTGCACCGACAGCGGCACGATGTAGGGCGGAATGTCCTTGGGAAGCTGACGCTTCCTGCGCATGTCGACCTGGAGTTGCTTCACCACCTCGGGTGGGATGATCCAGAGACCGCGATCAAGGTCGAATTGATCGGGCGTCGCAAGACGCAGTTCGCCGGTGCGCACGCCGGTCAAGAGCAGCAAGCGCAAGCCAAGCTGGGTCTGCAACCGCCCCCTGTACTTGCGCAGCCGCTGCAACAGCTTCGGCAGGTCGGCCATGCGCAGGAACGGGTTGTGGTTCACCGGAGGCAGCGGCAGCGCCACCACGTCGAGGTCGGACGCCGGGTTCTGCTCCAGGTCCGGCACGATCACGAGCGCGTAGCGGAAGAGTTGGTTGAACCAGGTACGGACTTTCTCGGCAACGGACAGCGCCTTGCGCTTCTCGATCTTGGCGATGACCTCCAGCAGGTCAGGCCGCTTGATGTCGTAGATCGAGCGCTTGCCCAGCACCGGCAGCACGTCCTTGGCGAACACGCGCGGCAGGATCGAGAGCGTGGTCTGCCGCCCCTTCTTGAGACTGAGTTCGCGGTGGGACAGCCACTTCTTGTAGATCGCGTCGAAGGTGTGTTCGCCAGCCAGTTTGGCCGCGGCGCGCTTTTGCTTGCGGTGCCGGTGCGGATTGATGTCCTTGGCGACCAGGGCGCGCGCTTCATCGCGCAGGGAACGCGCGTCGCGCAGCGACACTTCTGGGTAGTTGCCCAGCGACATCCGCTGCTGCTTTCCAAGCCAGTAGTAGCGGAAGTGCCAGCTTTTGTTGCCTGCGGGGGAGACGGCCAGGGAGAGACCGTCGATGTCGGGAAGGGTGTACGCCTTTCCGGTGGCCTTGGCTTGCCTGACCACCAAGTCTGAGAGTGCCATGCGCTTGCTCCTGAACGAGTCAGGAAGCAGATGCTGTTCATCTCAGCCGCGCCCCTCCATCAACAATCCGGCAGCCGCACAACCCTCAAAAAGGACTTGTTTGTGGACTTAAAAGTCCTGGCTGTCGGCGGATCGCTGCGGACTTCACTGGAACATCGAGGGCGAAAAAAATCGTTCCGGAACAACGACTTACAACGCTCCTTGGATTTCCCTGGAAGTCCTCAGAATGATGCAGTGGAGCGGGTGAAGGGAATCGAACCCTCGTATGAAGCTTGGGAAGCTGCCGTTCTACCATTGAACTACACCCGCATGGCGCCAGAGGCTGGGGCATTGACTGGCAATGCCTTTCGCTGTGGCGCGCCGGATTATATAAGGCTCGTCGGCCTGGTTCCCGCACGACGTGGCAAAGATGCCATGCACGCGGTGCTTCGCTCGATTGCCCAGCCCTCAGCGATTGGCACGGCTTCGCCGCCGATGCATGAACAGTGCGAACGCTGCAATCAACGCCGTCAGAAGGTATCGCCCCCACTCGCTGAGCGTCGGGATGGCCGCAGCCGCAGCCACGGGTGGCACCGCCACGGCAGTGCAGACGACAGCGACGTTGCTCACGGGGCCCGACACCGTGCCGCTGCCGTTCGTCACGGTGCAACTCTGCGCTGGCGATGTGGGCTGGTTCAGCACGGACACTGCATAGGTCGCGCCGTAAGGCACGGCCGACAGCGAGAACGCTCCATTGGCTGAAATCGACGCGTTGCCGCCACCGTTGATTTGTAGAACGAGGCCCGTTCCCGTCAGCCCCGAAACCGTTCCGCCGACGGCATAGCTGCACTTGCTGGTGACATCCGATGCCACCCAATTGGAGGCGGTCCCGGTGAGTGCGAAGTTCTGCAGCGTGCCGTCATTGCCCCCGGCCCCATCGGGCAGGCTGGTCTGCCCGGCATTGTTGCCTGCTGCATTGCCTTGGTCGAAAGCATATGAATTCGACGCACCCGCCGGGGCCTGGCAGCCGGCTTTGGCCGTGGTGACCTCGGAGGCGGTCAGGACCCGGTTGAAAAGATCGAAGCGATCCATCGATCCGGGGAAAGACTGCGCTCCGTCGGTCCGCGAACCGATCGTCATCAACCCATTCGTGCCGGTGGAACTGGCCCCACCGGGCATGCTGGGCTGCAAGACGCCATTGATGTAGAGGGCGACGGTGCTTGTCGAAGCATCCCAGATCATGGCAACGTGATTCCAGGCGCCTGCCGTGACCGCGTCGGTGGATCTCGTCGACACCGTGGCGCCACCATTGACGACATAGCCAAGGATTGCGCCAGAGGTGGACATCAGCAGCGTGACGAAGTTGGACGTGTCCGTCTGGGCGAAGAACACCCGGGCGGCCGTCGGCAGCGAATCGGGCTTGATCCACACCGTGGTCGAGAAACTGTTGGCTGCAGCCAGTGCCGCGGGAACGGGCATCGCGACCTGGTCGTTCGCGCCATCGAAGTGCAGCGCGTTGTCCGCGGCCGAAACCGAAAAAGCGGCCACGATGAGGCCGATCGATGCCAGCATCCGCCATGGTTTCTGTGTCCAGGCCATTTCCGCATCCCCTCTTCATCGGTCACCAATGGATAGTTGTGGAATATATCTGCAGTGGCATTGATAGCAACGGCCCCACTTCTTTCCGAAGCCATGCGCCCATGCGCCGGCTCGCCACAGCCGTGCGAAGCAGCCCCGGGGCGCGGTTTGCCGTGCAGATGCAGCCCGTTGCGGGTCACCCGACCGGGCTACCGGGCCGCATGGGGGTCATTCCAAGGCGCCCAATTCCCGCTCGCTGTCGAAACGCCGGGGCACTCCGGTGACCGGGTCGTCGAACACCAGCGACCGCGCCAACAACTGCAGCGGCTGCGAAAAGTCGCCTTCGGGCGGATCGTTGACCACGGGATAGAAAGCGTCGCCGCGCAGCGGCAGCCCCAGCGCCGCCATGTGCACGCGCAACTGGTGGCGCTTGCCCGTCACGGGCGACAGGCGGTAGCGGGCCCAGGCGCCGGCCACCTGCAGCACCTCGATGCGCGTGAGCGTGTTGGGTTCCCCCGGCACTTCCTGCATGCGAAAGAACTGGGGGCTTTCCTCCATGCGGCTGGCGTGCTCGCGGGGAAAGGCCAGGTCGTCGCGCCACGGCGCCACGGCTTCATAGGTCTTGGCGATGCGGCGGTCACGGAACAGGGCCTGGTAGGCGCCGCGCGTTTCGCGCTGCACCGAAAACAGCACCAGCCCGGCCGTGTCGCGGTCGATGCGGTGCACGGGCGCGAGGTCGGGCAGGTTCAGGCGGCGCTTGAGCCGCACCAGCAGCGTGTGCTGCAGGTAGCGGCCCGTGGGCACCACGGGCAGGAAATGCGGCTTGTCGGCCACGAGGATGTGGTCGTCCCGGTAGAGCACGGCTTCCTCGAAGGGAATGGCGGTTTCCTGCTCCAGCGCCCGGTAGTAGTACAGCCGGATGCCGGGGGCGAAGGGCCGCTCGGCCGTGGCCGGCACGCCGAACTCGTCGACCACTTCGCGCGCGGCCATGCGCTGCAGCCAGCCTTCGCGGCCCACGGCGGGCAAGCGCTTTACGAGAAAGTCCAGCAGGCTGCCCTCGCCAGTCGAAGGCAGCGCCACGCAACTGGGGCTCACCCCGTTGCGCATGGGCAGGACGCGGGGATCGTGGCGGTTGTGCATGGCGGGCCGATTGTAGTGAGCCGCTCCGCCTGGGCCCGGTGCCGCCGCGCCATGCCGATTTCGTGGCACCCCCACCGAAGGGGGGTTGGCTGGAATGGCCCGGCATGGTCCATTAGGGGCCCGAAATCTCTCACCCGAAGGAACTGCCATGCCAGACAGCGCGACGCCACTCCATTGCAGGGTGCGATGGCCCGCCATGGGCGTGGCGGCCGCCCTGGCCTGCGTGCTGTCGGGCTGCGCGCTGACCGGCGCGGCCGGCTATCCGCCGAGCGCATCGCGGGTTCTGGCCGTGCCCGCCGACCTCTCCAATCCGCAACTGTTCGACTGCGCCGCGGCTGGCCTGGCGCGCATGTCCGAGACCGGCAGTGCATGGCCGGGGATCACGCGCAGGGACGATGCACAGGGCCTGCTGGAGTCGGGCCACTTTCCGGAGTGGAACCGCAGCGGCTTTCGCGTGCGCATCGAACGCCCGCCCGGGGCCGGCGAGGCCACGCTGGCCCTCAAGGCCGGTGGCGCCTATCTCGCCGACCTGGGTGCGGCGCAGGCGATGAACGATTTCGAGGCGGTGTTGAGGCCCTGCATTGGCGCCGCAGGCGGCGGCAGAACTCAAGGCTGAAAGCCTGAAGCCTTTTGGGCCCGATGCCCTAGGTTTTCATGCCTGTATTGCTATTAATTAAATAGCAAAACATTCAGGCGACCGCAAAGCCGTGCGTGCCGTCGCGCGCCAGTTGCTCCACCAGCCCGAACTCCCAGTCCAGATAGCCCTGCATGGCTTCGCGCGGGGCGTCGGTGCCTTCGTAGGGGCGGCGGTAGCGGTCGATGCGCGGGGAGGCCAGGCGCGTCTCGCCATGCTCCAGGGGCAGGTTTTCTTCGATCCATGCCAGGGTGCCGCCTTGCAGCACGGCCGTGGGCGCGCCGGTCAGCCGGGCGACAGCTTCGGCGGCATGGCGGGCGAGGGCGCTGGTGCCGCAGGTCAGCACATAGCGGCTGGCGGGCGGCACGTGTTCCAGTGCCTGCGCCAACTGGGACCGCAGGACGAACCAGGCACCGGGGATGTGGCGCCGAACGTATTGGGCGCTGGCGGTGAAATCCAGAACGGCTGTGTGCCCTTCGGGCTCTTCCCGCAGCCAGCGCGCGAGCTGACGTGGCGCGACCCAGGTCAGCGGCCCGTGCGGCTCGGGCGCGAGCGGCGGGGGCTGGCCCGTCTCCAGCGCGGCGGCAGGATCGGCGCCGTCCAGCACCCATACGTCCCAGCCCATCTGGGCCAGCCAGGAGGCGGTCATGTTCGCTCGCGTGCCATCGTCGTCGGCCAGCACGATGCGGGCGCCGCGCACGGGCGCCGCATGGTCGGTTTCCTGCACGAGCTGGCCGCCCGGCGCGCTGCGAAAGCCGGGCAGGTGCCCGGCCTCGTACTCCTCGGGCGTGCGCACGTCGAAGCGGTAGGTGGTGCGGCCGGTTTCGGCGGCGAAGCGGGTGAGATCGGCCGGG
>NZ_BAAJYR010000070.1:0-15919 GCF_057546605.1 Acidovorax sp. KPB24-03
CGGCGACGACGACCGCTCGCGCGCCTGGCTCAAACAGCGGGGCAAGGACTTGCAGGCGCTGCGCGCCGTGGGCCTGGTGGTCAACGTTGCGACGCCCGAAGCCCTGGCCGCACTGCGCCGCCTGGTACCGGGCTTGATGCTCTCGCCGGCCTCGGGCGACGAGCTGGCGCAGCGCTTGGGGCTCAAGCACTACCCGGTGCTGATCACCGCCACCGGCATCGAGCCCTGACGTGACGTGAAGCACCCGCCATGGCCCAGTCCCAAGCCGTCGAAGTCTTGCTGCGGCCAGCGGTGGAGCTATACACCGTCGCGGTCTGTGCGGGCGCCGCGCTTCTGTGCCTGGTGGCCCCGTGGTCGCTCGCGCTGAGCCCCTTGCTCGGCCTGGGCAGCGCGCTCGCTTTCCTCACCTTCGGCGCGCTGCGTTTTCACGATGCTTGGGTCATCCTGCGCTACCGGCGCAACATCCGGCGCCTGCCGCGCTACGTGATGACCAGCCGCGACGTGCCGGTCAGCCAGCAGCGGCTGTTCGTCGGCCGGGGCTTCCGCTGGGATCAGCGACACACGCACCGGCTCATGCAGACCTACCGGCCGGAGTTCCGCCGCTACGTCGAGCCGACGACGATCTACCGGATGGCGCGGCGCATGGAAGAGCGCCTGGAGTTCGCGCCGTACCCGCTGTCGAAGATGGCGAAGGCCCTGGCCTGGGACAACCCGCTCAACCCGGCGCGTCCGCTGCCGCCGGTGGGCGGTATGCCGCGGCTGCACGGTATCGAACCGTACGAGGTCGACGTCACGCTGCCATTGGCCGAGCGCGTCGGCCACAGCCTGGTGTTAGGTACGACCCGCGTCGGCAAGACCCGCCTGGCCGAGCTGTTCATCACCCAGGACATCCGGCGCAAGGTCAACGGACAGCACGAGGTCGTGATCGTCTTCGACCCGAAGGGCGATGCCGACTTGCTCAAGCGCATGTACGTGGAAGCCAAGCGCGCCGGGCGCGAAGGCGAGTTCTATGTCTTTCACCTGGGCTGGCCGGACATCTCCGCGCGCTACAACGCGGTGGGCCGCTTCGGACGCATCTCGGAAGTCGCCACGCGCATCGCGGGCCAGCTTTCCGGTGAAGGCAACAGCGCGGCGTTCCGCGAGTTCGCCTGGCGCTTCGTCAACATCATCGCGCGGGCCTTGGTCGAGCTGGGGCAGCGGCCCGACTACCTGCTGATCCAGCGTCATGTCATCAACATCGATGCGCTGTTCATCGAGTACGCCCAGCACTACTTCGCCCGGAACGAGCCCAAGGCCTGGGAGGTCATCGTACAGCTCGAAGCCAAGCTGAACGACAAGAACATCCCGCGCAACATGATCGGCCGCGAGAAGCGCGTCGTCGCGCTGGAACAGTACCTCTCGCAGGTGCGCATCTACGACCCGGTGCTCGACGGCCTGCGCAGCGCGGTGCGCTACGACCGGACGTACTTCGACAAGATCGTCGCGTCGCTGTTGCCTCTGCTGGAGAAATTGACCACCGGCAAGATCGCCCAGTTGCTGGCGCCGAACTATTCGGACCTCTCCGACCCGCGGCCGATCTTCGACTGGATGCAGATCATCCGAAAGCGGGCCGTGGTCTACGTCGGCCTCGATGCGCTGTCGGACGCGGAAGTCGCGGCGGCAGTTGGCAACTCGATGTTCAGCGATCTCGTCTCGGTCGCCGGCCACATCTACAAGTTCGGCATCGACGACGGCCTGCCGGGTGCCGCGACGGGCGTGAAGGTGTCGATCAACGTGCACGCCGACGAGTTCAACGAACTCATGGGCGATGAGTTTATTCCGATGGTCAACAAGGGTGGCGGTGCCGGCGTGCAGGTCACGGCCTACACGCAGACCCTCTCGGACATCGAGGCGCGCATCGGCAACCGCGCGAAGGCGGGTCAGGTCGTCGGCAACTTCAACAACCTGTTCATGCTGCGCGTGCGCGAGACCGCTACGGCCGAACTGCTGACGCGCCAACTGCCCAAGGTCGAGGTCTACACGACGACGGTGATGAGCGGCGCCACCGACAGCTCCGACCCGACCGGCAACACCGCGTTCACGTCGAACACGCAGGACCGCATCAGCAGCAACAGCGTGCCATTGATCGAACCAGCGCACGTGGTCGGCCTGCCCAAGGGCCAATGCTTCGCGCTGATCGAGGGCGGGCACCTGTGGAAGGTGCGCATGCCCTTGCCGGCACCCGATCCCGACGAGGCCATGCCCAAGGATCTGCAGGAGCTGGCCGGCTACATGCGGCAGCACTACGTCGAGGCCGGCGACTGGTGGGACAACAAGGGGCTTCCCGGTCTGCAGGACCAGGCACTGCCCGACGATCTGCTCGCCGACTTCAAGCAGATGGCGAGCGCGGATGAAGAGGCCACGGCATGAGCGATCCCGCCGTCGCCGTCCAGCGCCAACAGATTCGCCAGCAGGGCCTGATCGCGGGGCTGGTGACGCTGCCGTTCCGGCTGTTCGGTGTGTTGATCGGCTCGCTGCTGCTGTGCATCGTGATCGAGTGCATCGGCATGCGCTTCCTCTGGCCCGAGCAGGGCTGGCGCCATGCGCAGGGCATGTTGAACTACGAACTGTCGCAGCTCTCGGAGCATTTCACGCAAAGCGTGCTGGTGCAGGAGCCGGGGCGTAGTGCGCGCCAGCTTGTCGAGTGGGCCTACCAGGGCTTGTTCGTGAAGACGGGCCTGCTGGACTGGATACGCGACGCCGCGGCGCAATCACGCGCCGGTGCCAAGAGCCAGGCGCAGGACTTCCGCTACTACATCGGGCAGCTCTACGCGCATGTCGAGAGCTACGTCATCGCCTCGGCCTACACGGTGCTGGTGTTCCTCGTGCGGCTGCTGGTACTGATCCTGACCTTGCCGCTGTTCCTGATGGCGGCCTTCACCGGCCTGGTGGATGGCCTGGTGCGCCGTGACGTGCGCGGCTTCGGCGCCGGGCGCGAATCGGGCTTCGTCTACCACCGGGCGAGGGCCAGCCTGATGCCGCTGGCGGTGCTGCCCTGGGTCACGTACCTGGCGCTGCCGGTCAGCGTGCATCCGCTGCTGATCCTGCTGCCCAGCGCCGCGCTGCTCGGCGTCGCGGTCTGCATCGCGTCGGCGACGTTCAAGAAGTACCTGTAGCCGCATCGGCCGCCGTCGCGGAAAGCGGTGGCGGGCCGGTTCCGATTGATTGCGGCACCGGAAGACCGGCCGTTTGAGCATCAAGCCATCCGCATCCCTCGGAGAACGGCTCGATGGAAACCACTCGCAATCCCGCGCAGGTTCGGCGTTTCGCCGTCGCGGCACCCTGGGCCGTGCGTCTTGCCGCGCTGCTGCTTGCCGCTGCCGGATTGCAGCCCGCCATCGCCGCTGACGCCTCCGACAACGCTGCGGAGCGCGAGATGCTCGCCGCGGTGACGCGCCAGCTCGACCTGCTGGATCGCCTGGCCGAGCGCGCCGCCACCACCGCGCCGCAGGAGCGCACCCGCTACCACTTCGACTACGCGCGGCTGCGTGCCGACCTGGAGCGCGTGCGTGCCGGGGTGCGCGACTACCTCGTTCTGCAACGCGCCCAGCCGCGTGATCCCGTGCCGCTGGCCGGCGACTACACGCGCAGCAACGCGGCGCCTGCGACGCCGGCCAAGGAGGCGCCGTCGCCATGACGCCTTCCGCCGATCAGGTCGCTGCCTTCACGGCCAACGGTGGGTTCGCCCCCGGGGCCGTCTCCACCGTCGTGCTCGGTTTCGTCTTCGCCGTCCTGCTGCTGTGGGGGGTGTGGGCGATGCGCACCGCCTATGTCGGCTGGGCCGAGCACCACCTGACCCAACGCCAGTTCCTCGGCGTCATCGTGCGCTTCGTCGCGATGTACCTGGTGCTGGGCTTTTTCCTCCTGTCCTGACCCCATGAAAGGTACTTCGCCATGAACGCTCCCGCTACTTCCCGCCGCCCCACGTCGCGGCCCGCCGCGCGCCTCGCCGCGTGGCTGATCCCGCTGGGCATCGCCGCCACGCCGCTGCCGTCGTTCGCCGACCTTCCCACGCTGGAAGACCCGTCGCGGGGCACCGGCAGCGGCATCATGCAGACGCTGCAGAACTACGGCTACGACATCGTGCTGCTGATCGCGCTGCTCGTCGTCGCCTCGATGTTCGTCGGTGTCTGCTACCACGCCTACACGCGCTACGCCGAGATCCATACCGGCCGCGCGACGTGGGGCCAGTTCGGCCTGACGGTGGCAGTGGGCGCAATCCTGCTGGTCGTCGGCATCTGGCTGCTGACCAAGGCCACGGGCGTCCTGTAAGGCCCGGCAACGATGGCCGGCGCCCTGGAGAGCCCGTCGCGCGATGGGCTCGTGACCTTCCTGCCGCACCGCCTCAACCGCCATCCGGTGGTCGTGCGCGGGCTCACGGCCGACGAGCTGTGGGTCTGCGCCGGCGTGTCCGGCGCGGCCGGCCTCCTGGCCGGCGTGCCGCTGGCCTGGCTGACGCACAGCATCGCGATGGTGCCCACGCTGATCGTCGCCGGCATCGGTGTCGGTGTCTTCGTGGGCGGCGGCCTGCTGCGGCGGTGGAAGCGCGGCCGGCCCGAAACCTGGCTGTACCGCCAGCTCCAGTGGCGGCTCGCGCTGCGCTACCCCGCGCTGGCAGCGCACGCCGGCGGGGGCCAGCTCATCACCCGTTCGGGCTGGTGGTCCACGCGGCGCCTGCGGCCCGATCCGTCCCTGCGTCGAGGCAGACCATGAGCCGATTCAAGAACGAGGTCGCGCACCTGCAGGCGCACGTGAAGACCCTGCGCCTGGCCGGCGCCGCGCTGTTCGTCGTGGCGCTGCTGCTCGGCTTCGGCTGGTGGAGCGCACCCAAGAGCCTGACCATCCACGTGCCGCCCGATCTGCGCTCGGGCAGCACGCGCAAGTGGTGGGACGTTCCGCCCGAGAGCGTCTACGCCTTCACCTTCTACATCTGGCAGCAAGCCCAACGTTGGCCGACCAACGGCGAGCAGGACTACCCGCGCAACCTGCATGCGCTGTCTGCGTACTTCACGCCGAGCTGCCGCGCCTTTCTGCAACAGGACTTCGAGTTCCGCCGTAGCAATGGCGAACTGCGTCAGCGCGTACGCGGCATCTACGAGATTCCGGGTCGCGGTTACGGCGACGACCCGGCCATGCGCGTGCGCACCGTGTCGGCCAACAACTGGATCGTCACGCTGGACGTGAGCGCGGACGAGTACCTGGGCGCCGAGCAGGTCAAGCGCGCACTCGTGCGCTACGCGCTCAAGGTCGTGCGCATGGACGTGGACCCCGAGCGCAACCCCTTCGGCCTGGCACTGGACTGCCATGCGCGCGCGCCGGAGCGCATCGAGACCCCGCCGCCTGCGGCGCCGCCCGGCCGGGCCGCGAGCGCCGGCTCCAACCTGCAGGGAGACACCCCATGAAGTCCCTCGTGAAGCGTTCATCTGCGGCGGCCCTGGCTGGCCTGCTGCTGTGCCTGGCCTTCGTGCCTGCGGCCCATGCCATCGAAATCCTGCGCTGGGAGCGCTTGCCGCTGGCGGTGCCGCTGGTGGTCGGCCAGGAGCGCGTGGTGTTCATCGAGCGCAACGTGCGCATCGGCGTGCCGCCCACTGTTGGCGAGCAGTTGCGCGTGCAGAGCGCCGGTGGCGCGATCTACCTCCGCGCCAATGCGCCGATCCCGCCCACGCGGTTGCAACTGCAGGACGTGGAGTCGGGCGCGCTGATCTTACTGGACATCGCGGCCGAGCCGGCGAAGGCGGGCCAACCGCGCTTGAACCCGTGCGCATCGTCGAAGCCGATGTGCCGGCGACCCGCTACGGCGAGCCGGCAAAGACTGCGGCGACGGCGGACGACGATGTGGCGCGCACAGTCCCCGCAGCGAAGCGCGCCACGCCGGTGGCGGTCGCGCTCACCCGCTATGCGGCGCAGAACCTCTACGCGCCGTTGCGCACCGTGGAGCCCGTTCCCGGCATCGGCCGCGTCAATCTGCGCCGTGGGCTGGAGCTTTCCACCTTGCTGCCCACGCTGCCGGTGCGTGCGCAGGCGCTGGCCGCTTGGCGGCTCGAAGACCAGTGGGTGACGGCGGTGAAGCTCACCAACGCCTCCGGGCGCTGGCTCGACCTCGATCCCCGCGCGCTGCAGGGCGACTTTCTCGCCGCGACCTTCCAGCACCCGAATCTGGCGCCGGCCGGCCGCGCCGCCGACACCACGGTGGTCTACCTCGTGACCCGTGGCCACGGCCTGGCCGAGTCGCTGCTGCCCAAGCTCTCACCGATCGACGCGACGGTGAACCTGCCGCCGGCCGCGGCGGCCGGCCAGGCCGAAGGAGGTGCCCGCCATGAAAAGTAACCCCCTCCTGAAGTGGCTGCTGATCCCGATGGCGCTGGTGCTGCTGTTCGTCGGCATCAAGATGTTCTCCGGGGATCGCGGCGCCAAGCCCGTTCCGGCCGGCAGCGCCAACTCGCTCACGCCCGAAGAGATGAAGGCGCTGGGCATCGAGGGCGACACGCCGCGCGATACCGTTGCCACACTGGTGGCCCAGGTCAAGCAGTTGCGCAACGAGCTGCAGACGGCGCTCAACGACAACAAGAACCAGAAGAGCGAGAACGAGCGTATGCGCGCGCGGGAAAGCGCGATCGACCAGCGCATCCAGTCCGCGCTGGATGGTGAACGCGGCCGCCTGCAGCAGGACCGCGAGCAGTTGGCCGGCGACCGCCAGCAGACCCAGGGCCTGCTGCAAGACCTGCAGCGGCGCCTGGATGGGCTTTCCGGCAAGGGCGGCCAGGCCGATCTGCCGGTCGGGCTCGGCCTGGAGGACGGCGACGGCAAGGGCTTCAGCGGCAGCCAGGGCGGCGCCGCGCGCAGCACCAGCGGCACGCGCTGGGTGGAACCGGACGATGCGAAGCCTTCGGCGAAGAACGGCAGCAGCGGCGGCCTGAACTTTCCGACCAGCTTCGGGCCGGCACAGAAGACGCTTTCCGACACGGCCGACAACGTGGCCAGCACCGTCGCGGATGCAGGCAGCCGCGCCGTGGGCGCGTCGTCCAAGCCGGTCTACACGGTGCCGTCGAACTCGACGCTGATGGGCTCCATCGCGATGACCGCGCTGATCGGCCGCGTGCCGATCGACGGCACGGTCAACGACCCGTACCCCTTCAAGGTGCTGATCGGCCCGGACAACCTCACCGCCAACGGCATTGACATTCCCGACGTGGCGGGCGCGGTGGTCAGCGGCACGGCCTCGGGCGACTGGACGCTTTCCTGCGTGCGCGGGCAAATCCGCTCGGTGACGTTCGTCTTCAACGACGGCACGGTGCGCACCATGCCGGAGGACGGCAACCGCAACCAGAACGGCGGCTCGGGCGGCAACGCGAACAGCACCACGCACGGCGGCCTGGGCTGGATCAGCGACCCCTACGGCGTCCCCTGCGTCAGCGGGGAACGGCGCAGCAACGCGCAGCAGTACCTCGGTTCGCAGGCCCTCATCACCGCGGCCGGTGCCGGTGCGGCCTCCCTCATCAAGTCGGACAACGGCAGCGTGGCCGTGGTCGCCAACAGCAACGGCTCTCTCGGCACCGTGGGCATCAGCGGCAACGAGGCCATGGGCCGCATCCTCGCCGGCGGCGTGCGCGACATGGCCGATTGGGTCAACAAGCTGTACGGGCAGGCCTTCGCCGCCGTCTACGTGCGCCCCGGCGCCAAGGTCGCCGTGCACCTGGAGCAGCCGCTCAACATCGACTACGACGCCAAGGGGCGCCGGGTCAATCACCGCATCGGAGGCAAGCATGCGTCGGATTTGGATTGAATCGGCCGTGGTGCTGTGCGCGGTCGTGGTGCTGGGCGGCTGCGCCACCAGCAAGGACAAGGTACTCCCGCACGGCGACTACACCATGCTCGACGTGTGGAACCAGGAGACGGGCGGCAGTGCCGGCGGCGGGCAAGCGGCGCGGCAACTGCTCGATGCACGCCAGGGCCTGCGCCGGCCGCTGACGGAGGCCGACGTGCATGCGGCGCCCGCCGCCGCTACCGCCTACACGCGCACCGCGGCCAACGAGATCTACCGCCAGTTCCACCGGCTCCCCAACCCCGATCTGGTCATGTACGTGTTCCCGCACCTGGCTGGCAGCGATCCGGTGCCAATGCCTGGCTACACCACCGTCTTTCCCCTGTATCAGAGGGTCCAGTACGCCATGCCCGGCGAACGCCTGGAGGACTACTGATGGCCTGGACCTTGCCCTGGCCGCGCAAGGCCCTCGCATCGGCTGGCCCTGAGCTGCACGACGAGGATGCCTGGTCGCGGCATGTGACGACACTGGCGGCACACGGCATCCCGGAGCCGGGCACCGTCGCGGATGACCGGCTGCACCGTCCTGCCACCGAGGCGGACCAGCAGGCGCTCTACGGTGTGGCGCCGTCCTTCGCCGACCTGCTGCCTTGGGTGGAGTACCTGCCGGGTTCCAAGAGCATGCTGCTGGAAGACGGCCAGTCGGTGGCGGGCTTCTTCGAGCTGGCGCCGGTGGGCACCGAGGGCCGCGAGATGGCCTGGCTGTGGCAGGCGCGCGATGCGCTGGAGAACGCACTGCAGGACTCCTTCGACGAACTCGACGAGAACCCCTGGGTGGTGCAGCTCTATGCCCAGGACGAATCGAGCTGGGACAACTACCTGCGCGGGCTGGCCGACTACGTTCGGCCGCGCGCCCAGGACAGCGCCTTCACCGACTTCTACCTGCGCTTCTTCGGCCATCACCTGCGCGCCATCGCCAAGCCCGGCGGCCTGTTCGAGGACACGACGGTGACGCGCCTGCCGTGGCGCGGCCAGGTGCGGCGCGTGCGCATGGTGGTCTACCGGCGTGCGAGCGCGGCGACCGCATCGCGGCGCGGTCAGTCGCCCGAGCAGGCACTGACGACGATCTGCGACCGGCTCGTGGGCGGCCTCGCCAACGCGGGCGTGAAGTCCCGGCGCATGGCGGCGGCCGACATCCACGCCTGGCTGCTGCGCTGGTTCAACCCGCACCCGACGCTGCTCGGCCCCAGGGCCGATGACCGCGAGCGCTTCTACGAGCTGACCCGTTACCCCGAGGAAACCGAGCAAGGCGAGATCGAGCTGGCCAGCGGGGACTTCGCGCACCGCCTGTTCTTCGGCCAGCCGCGCTCGGACATGGCGAACGGCACCTGGGTGTTCGACGGCATGCCGCACCGGGTCATCGTGATGGACCGGCTGCGCATGCCGCCCGCCACCGGCCACGTCACCGGCGAAACCCGCAAGGGCGGCGATGCGGTCAATGCGCTGTTCGACCAGATGCCCGAGGACACGGTGATGTGCCTGACGGTCGTCGCGACGCCGCAGGACGTGCTCGAAGCTCACCTGAACCTCCTGAGCAAGAAGTCGGTCGGCGAGACGCTGGCCTCGGAGCAGACACGCCGCGACGTGCAGGAAGCGCGCGGGCTGATCGGCAGCGCGCACAAGCTGTACCGCGGCGCGCTCGCCTTCTACCTGCGCGGGCGCGACCTGGCGCAGCTCGACGCCCGCGGCCTGCAACTGGTCAACGTCATGCTCAACGCCGGTCTGCAGCCGGTGCGCGAGGAAGACGAGGTGGCGCCGCTGAACAGCTACCTGCGCTGGCTCCCGTGCGTGTTCGATCCGGCGCTGGACAAGCGCCAGTGGTACACGCAACTGATGTTCGCGCAGCACGCCGCGAACCTTGCGCCGGTGTGGGGCCGCAGCCAGGGCACGGGGCATCCGGGCATCACGTTCTTCAACCGCGGCGGCGGGCCGATCACCTTCGATCCCTTGAACCGGCTCGACCGCCAGATGAACGCGCACCTGTTCCTGTTCGGGCCGACCGGCTCTGGCAAGTCGGCAACGCTCAACAACATCTTGAACCAGGTCACGGCCATCTATCGGCCGAGGCTGTTCATCGTGGAGGCTGGCAATAGCTACGGTCTGTTCGGCGACTTCGCCACGCGGCTCGGCCTCAAGGTGCATCGCGTGAAGCTCGCGCCCGGCGCCGGCGTCAGTCTCGCGCCGTTCGCCGACGCGCACCGGCTGGTCGATACGCCCAGCCAGGTGCAGACCTTGGATGCCGATGCGCTGGACGAGGACCAGGAGCCCGCAGCGCAGGCGGCGAGCCGCAGCGACGAAGTGGACGAGCAGCGCGACGTGCTCGGCGAGCTGGAAATCACCGCGCGGCTGATGATCACCGGTGGCGAGGACAAGGAAGAAGCGCGCATGACGCGCGCCGACCGCAGCCTGATCCGCCAGTGCATCCTCGACGCGGCGCAGCGCTGCGTGGCCTGGCAGCGCACGGTGCTCACGCGCGACGTGCGCGACGCGCTGCGCGAGCGCGCCCGCGACACCTCGCTGCCCGAGGTGCGGCGCGCGCGCCTGCTGGAGATGGCAGACGCGATGGATATGTTCTGCCAGGGCGTGGACGGCGAGATGTTCGACCGCCCCGGCACGCCCTGGCCCGAGGCCGACATCACCATCGTGGACCTCGCCACCTTCGCGCGGGAGGGCTACAACGCGCAGCTCTCCATCGCCTACATCTCGCTGATCAACACGGTCAACAACATCGCCGAGCGGGATCAATTCCTCGGCCGGCCGATCATCAACGTGACGGACGAGGGCCACATCATCACCAAGAACCCGCTGCTCGCGCCCTACGTCGTGAAGATCACGAAGATGTGGCGCAAGCTCGGCGCCTGGTACTGGCTGGCGACGCAGAACATCGACGACCTGCCCAAGGCCGCCGAGCCCATGCTGAACATGATCGAGTGGTGGATCTGCCTCTCCATGCCACCGGACGAGGTGGAGAAGATCGCGCGCTTCCGCGAACTGAACGCGGCGCAGAAGGCGCTGATGCTGTCGGCCCGCAAGGAGGCCGGCAAGTTCACCGAGGGGGTGATCCTCTCCAAGAGCATGGAAGTGCTGTTCCGTGCGGTGCCGCCCAGCCTCTACCTGGCGCTGGCTCAAACCGAGCCGGAAGAGAAGGCGGAACGCTTCCAGTTGATGCAGCAATACGGCATCGGCGAGCTGGATGCGGCCCTCAAGATCGCCGAGAAGATCGACCGCGCCCGCGGCATCGAATCGCTGGCGCTCGATGCGCTGGCGTGATGGAGAACACCATGCGGATCGCTCGCTTCATTCCATCCCGCTCCGTTGCATTGGTCGCTGTGCTGCTCGTCGTCGCGCTGATCGCGGCGGCCTGGCTCGGCTTGCAGCCACAGATGCCGACGGCCGAACCCGTTTCCCTCTCGGCTGAACCGACCGCCGCACCTGCGCCGGCACCCGCATCCGGCCCGCCATGGCGCTATGGCCGCGACGATGCGCGCTTCACGGTGGTGGAGTACGCCGACCTCGAATGTCCGTTCTGCCGCGCCTACTTCGCGGTGCTCAAGCAGTGGATCGACGCGCACCCCGAGGTGAACTGGCAGTGGCACCACCTGCCGCTGGCAACGCACGAGCCGGCTACGACGGCCAATGCGCGCCTGGTCGAGTGCGTCGGCGAGGCCGGTGGCCCGGCCGCGTTCTGGCAGGCGGTCGAATGGGTCTACGCGCACACCCGCGGCGACGGCCAGGGCCTGCCCGAGGGCCTGGGCTATCCCGGCCTCACCCCGGCCACTCAGCAGTGCCTCGACAGCGACCGCCCCGACACACTGATCCGCGCGCAGTCGGCGAGCGCGGCGCAGGAAGGTATCAAGGTCACGCCCACGCTGCGCCTGCTGGACCGCCAGTCCAGCAAGACGCTGCTGCTGCATGGCCCGGTCGAAGGCGATGCGCTGCTGTCGGCCATCGACCTGCTGGCGGCCGGCGGCATCACCGAGACCGCATCGAAGGAAATGCCTGCCGAGTCCCTCGGCGACATGCCCAGGTAGCCCCGATCTTCAAGGCTACGCCGCGGCCCCGGCCGCGCTGATCGACCCGTTCGCCTCGCATCCTGGACGCGAACAGCCACTGCGCATGCGGTGGCGGATGCCCACTTTTCCACTGCCGTTCTTCATCGTCCCCCGGAGGGTTTGCCCTCCCGGGGCAGGCGTCCTCCGATCTCATCCTGTGGAGGTTCGCCATGTCCTATGCCGTCACCGACTCGCGCCCTGAGTCACTTACCTTGATCGCTTCGCAGCACGAAGACTGGATCATCCACCAAGCCATTACCTTGCTGGAGCAACGCATCTTCAAGGCCGGCCCGATGCTGAACAGTCCGACTACCGTGCGCGACTACCTGCATCTGAAACTTGTTGGGGAACCCAACAAGGTCTTCGCCGTCGTGTTCCTCGACGCCCAACACCAGGTCCTTGCCTACGAGCCGATGTTCAAGGGCACGGTCGATCAGACCTCGGTGTATCCACGGGTCGTGGTGCAGCGCGCCTTGGCCCTTAACGCCTCGGCGGTCATCCTGGCTCATCAACACCCGTCCGGTGTGACCGAGCCATCAAGCGCCGATCGTGCGCTCACCGACCGGCTCAAAGCTACCCTGACGATGGTCGATGTTCGGGTAGTGGATCACTTCATCGTCGGCAAGGGCACACCGTACTCCTTCGCTGAATCCGGCCTGCTGTAGCGTTGCCGACCGTTTGGTCCCCGCGGGAGCCTCGGCTCCCGTTTTCTTTGCATGTCTGCCCAAAGCGGAGTGCGCGCGGTGCGCATTCCTTGTCGCAGCGGACATGCCTTCGGCGTTCGACTAGGGGCCTTGCTCTCATTCCCAGGACGCCCGCCATGACGGCTCCCTTGTTCAATTCCATCCCGCGACTGCGGGCCACGCGCATGGCGTGCGCGGGAGGGCTTGTGCTAGCCCTGTGCGGCCAGGTCGCTTCTGCCGCCGACGTGCTGGTCGTGACCGACAGCCACCATCCCGTGCAGCCCACTGCCGGCGTGCGCGTGATCGAGCTGGACCTGCCAGAGCGCATCGAGGCCGAGCTGGCGGCCGGTCTGCCCAACGACCCCAGCCGCGCGGCCGCGCTCGTGCAGCAGCGCCTGCGCGATGGCGGCCCGGCCTTACAGCACCGCATCGGCAGCGCCTACCAGGGTGTGGCCGATGCTTGGGGGCTGGGCATCGCCGAGGTGCCCGCCGTGGTGGTCGATCGCCGCTACGTGGTCTACGGCGAGCCCGACGTGGCGCGTGCCATGGCCCGCATCGAAGCCCATCGGAGGACGCAGCCATGAAACGCCTGCTGTCGGCATCGTCGCGCCGCGCGCGCCTTGCCATCGCTTCGGTGCTGCTGGGCGGTGCGGCATCGAGCTTCGCTCTGAACACGGCCACCATCGTGTCCTCGGCCCTGTCGCCCGACTGCATCGAGTACCGCGTCGTCGGCATCTGCTACTGGCTGTTCTGCACCACGTTCGGCTGCTCGGTGCGCGCGTCGGTGAAGGTGCGGCACTACGTTCCGGACGCGGTGGTATCGAGCTACAGCAATACCGGGCAGAACCCGTGGGTCGAGGTGCGTGCGATGAGCGCGCCGAACCCGACGGCGCAGGCCGGCGGCGACGGGACGACGAACCACGACAACGAGAACAACCTCGCCAAGTTCAAGAACGCCGATGTCATCGGCCACCCCGGCGGCTACGTGTTCAGCCAGTTCGCGAGTTCCTTCGGCTATTCGTGCGAGGGCGCCGGCACGGCCTTCATGCCGTACCTGCTCAGCACGCTGGACGCCATCGCCTGGCGCTACAACATCCCGGAAGCCTTCTACCCCGAAGCGCTCATTCCCGGCCGGCGCGAAATCGGCACGCGCACCGGCCTGAACCTGTGGGGCAACGTCTACGCGCGCGGGGGCTTCCTGCACCAGACCGACGACCACAAGAGCGGCGCCGTGGTCGCGCAGCGCGCGGGCGACGTCGTGACGCGGCGTAACCAGATCCACGTGTACCAGCCGCTGCTTGCCAGCTCGCGCGACGGCTACTGGCCGGCCGGCGCGCTGATGGAGACCGACGCCTCGACGGGCAAGTGGCAACCGCTGACGCCCACGCTCTCGAACAGTTGCGTGGTTTTCCCGCATAGCGGAAGCCTCACGCAGGCCCAGCAGGGCGACTACGCCTGGGCGCTGTGGCGTCCCTATGCCTGCTGCCAGCGCCGCGGCCAGGTCTTCCTCGGCAGCGTCGATTTCAACTGAGGTGCGCCCATGAAAACGTCCTTCTCCCATCTCGCGCAACGCGCCAAGCCCTACGCGCTCAGCATCGCACTCGCCAGTGCCATCACGGCAGCAGCCGGCGTGGCCTGGGCGCAGACCCGCATCAGCCCGACCGGCGTCGGCGTGAGCGGCAGCGTCATCGGCGACGACGTGCTCTACAGCATCGGCGGCGGCCGGGCCGTGTCCATGGGCGGCGCCGGGAACATGCAGAGCATCGGTGTGGGCATCGGCTGGAACAGCAACCTCATCTGCGGCGACATGAGCATCACGACCACGTTGCAGAACCAGTTGAACGGCATCACCAACGGCTTCCAGCAGATCATGAGCAACGTGATCCAGAGCGCGACCAGCGCCGTGGCCTCGCTGCCGGCGCTGATCATCCAGCGCGCCGATCCGGGCCTCTACAACCTGCTGACCAATGGCGTGCTGCAGGCTCGGCTCGACTTCGACCGCAGCAAGCTGACCTGCAAGGCGATGGCCAACCGGATGGCGGACATGGCCGGTGGCCAGGCTGGGTGGGACCAGCTCGCCGAGGGCTTTGCGCTGCGCGATGCGGTGAGCAGCACCGATGCGGTGTCCGCCGTGGAGCAGGCTGAATCCAACAAGGGCAACAACGGCGTGCCCTGGGTCGGCGGCGGCAACGCAGGTGGCTCGGGCCAGGGTTCGATCAAGGTGGTCGGCGACGTGACCCGCGCCGGCTACAACCTGCTGAACAGCCGCGGCGTCACGGACACCTCGTCCATCCCGCGCGCCTCCTGCGGCAACCGGCTGACCTGCCAAACCTGGTCCTCGCCGCAGGCCGCAGCGGACTTCGCCACGCGCGTGCTCGGCGAGCGCGAGCAACGCACCTGCGAGACCTGCACCAAGACACAGACGACGCCCGGCGTCGGCCTGACGCCGGTGATCCAGGAAGAGTATGAGACCAAGCTGCAGGCGCTGCAGGGCCTCGTGACGGGCTCGACGCCGATGACGGTGGCGAACCTCGAAACCGCCGGCAGCAACTCGCTGCCAATCACGCGCGGCGTGATCGAGGCGCTGCGCGACGAGCCTGATCAAGACCTGCTGGGCAAGCGCCTGGCATCCGAGGCCGCGCTGTCGAGCGTGCTGGAGAAGGCCCTGTTGCTGCAACGCACGCTGCTCACCGGCAAAAAGGAGCCGAACGTCGCCGCCAATGAGCTGGCCGTGAAGGCGGTCGATCAGGAAAACACGGCGTTGGAGCAGGAGATCAACAACCTTAAGACCGAGCTGGAGCTGCGGCGCACGCTGGCCGGCAATTCGGCGATGGCGATCGTGCAGCGGCACGGCACGCGCGCCGCCGGCTCGCGCGGCATCTTCGAGGGCGACACCACGCGCGACCGGCTCAAGGAAGTGCAGAAGCCGAGGAACCCCTGATGGCCGCGCGCGCATGGACCTGGCTGCGGCCTGCCTGGCTGTTCAACCGGCGCGTGGCCCTCGCGCTGCTGTGGGTGCTGGCGGTCGCCGGCATCGCGGCGGGCGTCAACGTCGTCGGCCTGCATGTCGTCGGCAGCATCGACGGCTGGGAGCGGTGGCTGCGCGAGCACTCGGCCCACTTCCTGGTGTGGCGGCTGCTGGTCTACGCGGCGACGGCCTACGGCTGGTGGTGGATGCGTCGGCGCCTGCGCGAGCGCGAGCCGTCGCCCGAGGCGCACCAGCGCCTGCTGCGCGTCGAGATCGCGGCCGTCGTCACCCTCGTGCTGCTCGAAGGCAGCCAACTGCTGCGCAGCGGCTGAACGACTGAGCAACCGTCTTGGCT
>NZ_BAAJYR010000071.1:0-15679 GCF_057546605.1 Acidovorax sp. KPB24-03
TTTGCTATTATTTTTGTAGCTGCATGCCCTAGAAGAATATGTGCTGGAGCCGGTTTTTGCTCCAATATTCTGTGGCGGTGCGCCATGGGTGCTGCCGTGTGCCAATCCCATGAAAAAAAGCGAGGCCAGGGCCTCGCTTTTGGGTGGGCACCGGCCGTGCCGCGCTGGCACGGCTCCGATGCCGGGAGAGCGGCTGCGCTCAGCTCAGCTTCATCTGCGACGGCGTGCCCGTCAGGTAGCCCACGGCCGAGCCGAACTTGTCCTTGTAGTTGGCGCGCACCAGCGGGTCCAGCGTGTCCTTGACCTTGCTGTGGATGCTGCCCCAGTCGCCGGCGTGCTGGAAGTTGCTCATGATGTAGGTGAAGCCGTTGATCTCGTCCACCGCATGCAGGCCGGTGGATTCGCCGCCCGCCGGCACCGACATCAGGCGCGACAGCTGCTTGGTGTCCACGTTGTACGCCCACAGGAAGTTGTTGACGTGCTGGCTGCTGTCCTCGCCGATGAACAGCGTGCGCAGCTTTTCGGAGAACTTGAGGTTGTCCGGGTTGGCGATGTTGTTCGGGTTGGCGGTGTTGCCGAGCGCGTCGGCCGTGATGTCTTCGCCGGCCAGCAGGGCCTTGGTGTCCACGGGCATCCAGTCGCTGTTGATCGCGGCGCCGGTGGTGTCCTTCTGGCCGCCGCGCAGGTTCAGCGCCATCACGGCACCGGCCACGAGCTGCTTGGGCACCGAGATGCCGTTGCCCGGCACGTTGGCCGCGTTGCCCGCCACCATCGAGGTCTGGATGTTCTGCAGTGCCGAGTAGGCGATCTTGTCCTTGGCGTTGACCGTGGTGCCTTCCATCTTGGTGAAGCCCAGGCTGGCGCCCAGCAGGGCGGCGTAGCGGTGGGTTTCCAGGAAGGCGGCGGCCTTTTCCATGCCGGCGTTCAGCTTGATCCACTCGGTCTTGCCGTTGGCGACGATCTTGGTGAAGGTCGTGTCCTTGGGGTCGGCGCTGGCCACGGTCATGATGTCCGTGGGCTTGAGCTTGCCGGCCAGGGCCTCGATCTCGGCGCTGGTGGCGGAGCCCAGCTTGATCCAGGTGAGCGGCGCGGCCGTGGTGGCAGCGGGGTCGATGGAGAAGCCCGCGCCGACCTTGGCGGCGTACAGCGTGCCGGAGGACAGGTCCTTTTCCTTGTCGGCCACGAAGACGAAGTAGGCGCTGTTGGTGGCGTCGTCACCCATGAGCGCGGTGCGCTGGTCGGGCATGACCTGCACCAGCTCGTGCGAGATGCGGCCCATGCAGAAGTGCTTCTTGATGCTGGCCGTGCCGTCGGCGTTCACCGTCACTTCGGGCATGTGACCGTAGTGGTAGGGGTTGGCCGCCGTCTCGCTGCCGTACAGGTTCTTGCTGTAGGCCTTGAACTGCGCGTTGGAGGCGATGGTGAAGGCGTCCGGCTCGTACTCTTCGCTGGACAGGTGGGTACCCCAGGGCGACAGGCTCGCGCCGCAGGTGATCCACAGGCCGTGCACCTTGGAGGTGTCCACGTTGTGGTACTTGACCAGCGACAGCTTGCCCGTGGCGGGGTCCTGGTCCAGGCTCAGCACGGCGATGGGGGAGGGCAGCTTGCCGTACATGTCGGTCTTGCCGTCCTGCGCCCAGGTGGTGTATTCGAACTGCACCACGGCGAACACGGGGTTGCCCTTCACGCCGTCCACCTTGGCATTGGCCACGGTCAGCAGCGAGGTGCCGTCCGGCGAGTCGGAGAAGAACTGGCGTTCCTTGCCGGCCACGGTGGTGTCGGTGATGGCCTTGTTGTTGATGTCCACATAGCCGCCCGCCAGGATCTTGCCGCCCTTGCCATCGGACACCATGTCGCCCGTCACGAAGAAGGGCTGGTAGGCCAGCTGGTAGTTCTGCACCGAGTTGTCGCTGAACTTCACGCTCATCGTGGAGCCCACGGACGTGGTCGCCATGGCAGCCGGGTTGGACAGCGTGGGCGCGGCCATCGAGCTGAAGCTGGCCGATGCGAACGTGGCGCCATCGCTGCCGCCGCCGCAGGCGGTCAGGAAGGATGCGGAGGCGCTGGCGCCCAGCGGCAGCATTGGCACGCCGGCGAGGAATTGCAGGGCCTTGCGGCGGGTGGGCATCGGGGTGTGGGACATCGTTTTGTTCCGGAAAGGAGAGGGGTGCGATACGCCGCCGGCAACGGCCGTGGGGAGCGGCAGGCCGGCGAGCCAAACGCGGAAACGACGCAATGCCGCTTCCACTGCCCGGATGCTAGGAATCGCCCGTGACAGCGATTTGAAGGAATGGTGACAGCCGCGTGACGCGTGCGGCCGCATCGACCGCTGCCTCGGGCCCCATGCAGGGGATCGGAGCGATCGACGGGCGGGTGCGGGCCCGTCGGCCGGACCGGACTGCGCTCGTCCGGTCGGCGGTGGCCCGGGGGCTTTGGCCCCGTGGCCTGGCCCCGAAGGGCATGCGCGTCAGAGTGGGCCGGGCGGCTCGGCGGCGGCCTCGGACGGAGGCGGGACCAGGCGCCGCTCCGGTGGCTCGAAGCAGTCGCGGAACGAAAACACCACCGAGGTGAAGAACATCGCCGCCAGCATGAGCGCCGTCGCCACCATGATGCCGCCCGCCACGCCGCTGCCCAGGCCCAGGAGCGCCAGCAGCGTGACGCCGATGCTGACCACGATGCCCGCGCCCAGGAACACGCCCGTCCACACCAGGCCATAAACGGTGAAGGCGCTGAAGTTGCGCAGGCACGCCACCATGCTGAAGAACAATGCCTTCACGGGCGGCACGCCGTGCCAGTGCACCAGGCCCGGCGCATGCCAGAACAGCAGCGACAGCGGCACGTACAGCGCCAGGGCCAGCCACATGGCGGCCTGGAAATCCCCCGCCTCGGCCACCTCGCGCGTGAGCTGCTCGCCGCCCAGGTACACGCGCGCGAACTGCCCGTCGTCCACGAGGGCCGAAATCGCCATCACCGCCAGAAAGCCCACGGCGTACAGGGCGCCCAGGATGAGCATGTCGCGCAGCCGCTGGCGCCCGGTGCGAAACGCCACCAGCAGCAGCGCCGGCGTGGGAAAGCGCCCCTGCGTGGCCTCGCCCGCGGCCACCATCATGGCCAGCGTGGCCGAGGGCAGCAGGGCCAGCGCGACGGCCGGGCCGATCAGGGGCAGCAGGGTGGCCAGCGACATCGCGGCCATGGTCATGAAGAACAGGGCCGCCAGCGCCATCGGCTGGCGCCAGAAGACGCGGATGCCGAGCCGGACCCAGTCAAGGCCGGCACGGGCGGGAACGATGTGGAGTTTCATGGGTGGATTGTGGTGGAGGGGCCCCAAGCCGTGCACGGGCCAGGGACATGCGGCCGGCGGCGGGCCGCCCGCGTCCGTTCAGGCATGCACGGGGTGTGCCAGGCGTTCGCGCAGCACGCGCTCGAAGTGCGTGGGGTCGTGCGGCGTCAGCAGCGAGGCCTCGCGCGGCAGGTAGAAATCCCACAGCCGCGAGATCCAGAAACGCAGCGCGCCGGAGCGCAGCATGGCGGGCAGCAGGGTGCGCTCGTCGGCGGTCAGCGGGCGCACGCCTTGGTAGGCGTCCAGCATCGCGCGGGCCCGCGCGTCGTCGTGCGCGCCCGTGGGCAGGTCGATGCACCAGTCGTTCAGGCACACGGCCAGATCGAACAGGAAGGTGTCCACGCCCGCGAAGTAGAAGTCGAAGAAGCCAGTCAGCTCTTCGCCGTCGAACATCACGTTGTCGCGGAACAGGTCGGCATGCACCGGCCCGCGGGGCAGTGCGGCATAGCCGGCGGAGGCCGCCACGTGGTTCTGGTAGGCCAGTTCGGAGCGCAGCAGCGCGGCCTGTTCCTCGCCCACGTGGGGCAGCACGGCGGGAACGGTCTCGTTCCACCAGGTCAGCCCGCGCAGATTGGGCTGGCGGCGTTCGTAGCCGTGCCCGGCCCGATGCATGCGCGCCAGCGTGGCGCCCACGGCGGCGCAGTGCGAGGCTTCGGGCGCCAGCTGGCTCTTGCCGCGCAGCTTGCTCACCACCGCGGCCGGCTTGCCGGCGACGCTGTGCAGGATGTCGCCGTGCTTGTCGGCCCGCGGGTCGGGCACGGGAATGCCGGCGTGCGCCAGGTGCTTCATCAGGTGCAGGTAGAACGGCAACTGCTCGGCGGTGAGCCGCTCGAACAGCGTGAGCACGTACTCGCCCTGGTCGCTGGTGAGAAAGTAGTTGGTGTTCTCGATCCCGCCCTCGATCCCGCGCAGCGATACCAGCGTGCCCAGTTGCAAACGGCGCAGCAGGTCGCGCGCCTCTTTCTTGGAGACTTCGGTGAAGACGGCCATCGCTCAGCGCAAACGAAGAAAAGGAAAAGGGAGGGGAGAGGAAAAAGACACGGAAGTGCGAACGCAGGGAAGGCAGCCGAAGCCGCCGCGCGCCCGATCGCCCGGTGGCCGCGCCGTGGCGGGCGGCCAGGGGCTCAGAACTTCATCACGTTCCACACGCGCGGGGCGGTGTTGGTTTCGGCGCCGTTGCGTGGGCGGGTGCGGGCGCCTTCGCCGGGCTGCACTTCGTATTCGGGCATGCTGCCGGTCTTGGGCTGCACGGTGATGCTCTGCGTCTGGCCGCCCACCCGCAGCTCGTTCACGCGGCTGCCTTCGTCTTCGACCTGGATGCGCTCGACGCGCTGGTTCTGACGGCCTGCCGATTGCTCCTGATTTGGTAGCTGCTCTCGCTGATCAGTCGTGCGCTGGGCCGCGTTTTGATCGGGGGTCTGGGCCAGGGCGGGGCCGGCGATGAGGGCCAGCAGGAGGAGGGTGTGGGCAGCGCGCATGGGGCGGATTGTAGAGCGCAGCACCTGGGTGGCGCGCAGCGCGGGGCACAATCTGCGGCTATGAGCAAACCCAAGACCCTGGTGCTGGTGGACGGCTCCAGCTATCTGTACCGCGCCTACCATGCCATGCCCGACCTGCGGGCCGTGCCGGGCGACCCCGCCAGCCCGGCCACGGGCGCCATCCGCGGCATGGTCAACATGATGCAGGCCCTGCGCCGCGAAGTGCGCGCCGACTATGCGGCCTGCGTGTTCGACGCCTCGGGCAAGACCTTCCGCGACGACATCTACCCCGAATACAAGGCGCAGCGCGCGCCCATGCCCGACGACCTGCGCAGCCAGATCCCGGCGATCCACGAGGTCGTGCGCCTGCTGGGCTGGGCCGTGCTCGACGTGCCGGGCGTGGAGGCCGACGACGTGATCGGCACGCTCGCCGTCACCGCGGCGCGGCAGGGCGTGGAGGTGATCGTTTCCAGCGGCGACAAGGACATGAGCCAACTGGTGGATGCGCACATCACCATCATCGACACCATGAGCGGCAAGAAGCGCGACATCGCCGGCGTGACGGCCGAGTTCGGCGTGCCACCGCACCTGATGGTGGACTACCAGACCCTGGTGGGCGACACCGTGGACAACGTGCCCGGCGTGCCCAAGGTGGGCCCGAAGACGGCCGCCAAGTGGCTCATGGAATACGGCTCGCTCGATGCGCTGATGGAGCGCGCCACCGAGATCAAGGGCGTGGCGGGCGAGAACCTGCGCAACGCGCGCGACTGGCTGCCCACCGGGCGCCAGCTGGTCACCATCCGCACCGACTGCGACCTGGAAGGGCATGTGGCCGGCCTGCCGTCGCTGGACGCGCTGACCACCGGCGCGCAGGACGCCGCGGCCCTCAAGGCCTTCTACGAACAGTACGGATTCAAGGGCCTGGCCCGGGCCATCGACATCCAGGAAACCGCCCCCGAACTGCTGGAGGAGGGGGCCGCCAAGGCGTCCAGAGGACGTGGCGCCGCCATGGACCCCACGCCCGGCCTGTTCGACGAGCCCGCCGAAGTGGCCGCGGCCAAGGTGAGCAACCTGCAGTACGACACCGTGCTCACCTGGGAGGCGTTCGATGCCTGGTTCGGCCGCCTGCAGGCCGCCGAACTGGTGGCGATCGACACGGAGACCACCTCGCTCGACGAGATGCGCGCCGAGATCGTCGGCATCAGCTGGAGCGTGGAGGCCGGCACGGCCGCCTACGTGCCGCTCATGCACGACTACCCCGACGCCCCGGCGCAACTGCCCCGCGACGAAGTGCTGGCGCGGCTCAAGCCCTGGCTGGAGGACGGCACGCGCAAGAAGCTCGGCCAGCACGTCAAATACGACCGCCATGTGCTGGCCAACCACGGCATCGAAGTGCAGGGCTACGCCCACGACACCATGCTGCAGAGCTACGTGCTCGAAGTGCACCGGCCGCACGGCCTGGGCAGCCTGGCGGAGCGGCACCTGGGGCGCAGCGGCATCCACTACGAAGACCTGTGCGGCAAGGGCGCCAAGCAGATTCCTTTCAGCCAGGTGTCGATCGAACTGGCGGCCGAGTATTCGTGCGAAGACTCCGACCAGACACTGGACGTGCACCGCGTGCTGTGGCCCCAGTTGCAGGCCGACGACAAGCTGCGCGGCATCTACGAACTGGAGATGGCCAGCAGCGAGGCGCTCTACCGCATCGAGCGCAACGGCGTGCTGGTGGACGCGCCCATCCTCGCGCAGCAAAGCCACGAGCTGGGCCAGCGCATCCTGCAACTGGAGACCGAGGCCTACGAGATCGCGGGCCAGCCCTTCAACCTGGGCAGCCCCAAGCAACTGGGCGAGATCTTCTTCGACAAGCTGGGCATGCCGGTGGTCAAGAAGACCGCCACCGGCGCGCGCAGCACCGACGAAGAGGTGCTTGAAAAGCTGGCCGAGGACTACCCGCTGCCCGCCAAGCTGCTGGAGCACCGCAGCCTGTCCAAGCTCAAGGGCACCTACACCGACAAGCTGGCGCAACTGGCCCATCCCTCGACCGGCCGCGTGCACACGCACTACGCTCAGGCCGTGGCGGTGACGGGGCGCCTGTCCAGCAACGACCCCAACCTGCAGAACATTCCCATCCGCACGGCGGAAGGCCGGCGCGTGCGCGAAGCCTTCGTGGCGCCGCCCGGGCGTGTGATCGCCAGCGCCGACTACAGCCAGATCGAGCTGCGCATCATGGCCCACCTGAGCGGCGACGCCTCGCTGCTGCATGCCTTCACCGAAGGGCTGGACGTGCACCGCGCCACGGCGGCCGAGGTGTTCGGCGTCGAGGTCGGCCAGGTCAGCAGCGAGCAGCGGCGCTACGCCAAGGTCATCAACTTCGGGCTCATCTACGGCATGAGCAGCTTCGGCCTGGCCAAGAACCTGGGCATCGAGACCAAGGCCGCCGCGGCCTACATCGACCGCTATTTCCAGCGCTATCCCGGCGTGAAGCAGTACATGGACGACACCAAGGCGCTGGCCAAGACCAAGGGCTATGTGGAGACGGTGTTCGGCCGGCGCCTGTACCTGCCCGAGATCAACTCGCCCAACGGCCCGCGGCGCAGCGGCGCTGAACGCGCCGCCATCAACGCGCCCATGCAGGGCACCGCCGCCGACCTCATCAAGAAGGCCATGGTCGCCGTGCAGGACGTGCTGGACGCCGAAAAGCCGGGCGTGCTCATGATCATGCAGGTGCACGACGAACTGGTGTTCGAGCTGCCCGAGAGCGAAGTGGACTGGGTGCGCCGCGAGATCCCCCGCTTGATGGCGGGCGTGGCGGACCTGAAGGTCCCGCTGCTGGCCGAAGTCGGCGTGGGGCCGAACTGGGACAAGGCGCACTGAGGCGGGCGGGCTGGGGCCGGTCAGGGCCGGCCCGACTCCGGCTTTACTGCCCCATCAACGCAGGCAGCGCCTTTTCGCACGCGGCCTGGCAGAGAAACCGCTGCGTCTGGCCGGTGGCCTCGGCCGTCAGGTAACCCGCTCCGGCTGCGTGGATGCGCCACGCGTATTTCGCCCCGCCTTTCATGAGCGTGCCGGAGAAGCTGCACGGAAGGATGATCGATTCGGCATGGAATGTCGCGGCAGAGACTTCGTGGGCGGTCGAGAAATAGGTGGCTACGTCTTTTGGCGTGAGGGACAGCGTTTCGCAGCCCAGGGTGTCGGCTGCTCCACTGTCCTCATGCCGCTGAATGCCTTCAGTGTCCACGTGTAGCGGCTGCGCACGGGGGCTCGGCAAAGCCGTCCAGAGCGCGCCCAAACCGACGGCCACACAGACGAGCATGCCAATGGCGCTGAGCCCTGATGCGTTCAAAGGCAAAGTGCGACTCGGAGCGTTCCTTTTCGATGCCAGGTCGAAAGCCGCTTCACGAGGCTGGACAGTCTGGCGTCACGTCCGCTCCCAGCGGAAGGTAGTAATGCGCCTTCGGCACCCATTGCCCCTTGGCGCCGCTCTCTGCGACCTTCACGTGCATGCCTTCGCTGGACAGGCAGTGGTCCACGCGCAGGCGGGCCTTGCGGTCCGGCCATCGCAGCACCACGCGGTGGGCATGGGTGCGGGAGACCACGGCGTTCTTCGCCAGCAGCAGGCCCACGAAGCCTTCTTCGGGCGCCTTCTGGAATTTCGCATCCCGTTCATCCGCAGGGACCGCGTCTTCACCGCGGTATTGCAGGATGGAGGCGTCCTGCACCGCCGCGCCCGCCTGAACGCAGCACTCCGGCTTCTTGCCCATGGGCGGAGACAGCCGAAGGTAGTGAAGTGCCTCGCCTTCAGGCTGGAGCTGGCCCAGCACCAGCCGGGGCGCGTCGGGCCGGCGGGCGTCGAGAAGGCCCACGCGCGAGGACACGGGCGATGCCGAAGGCACCGGCTGCGCGGTGTCGGCCTGCGCGCTGGTGCCGCCGAGGAGCAGCCCCGCCAGCGCCAGAAGGACCGAGGCCGTGGACCGGCTGAAAAAACGGCCGTCGGGCATCTGGCCTGCCGTACCGCTCAGGGGGCGGCGGGGGAGGATGCGCTCAGTGGCCATCATCGGACCAGTGCGGCGGGTCGGACGTGAGCTTGTAGACCCCGTAGGTCGCGCCCAGGGCATGCAGTTGCGCAGCGGTGGTGACAGTGGTGCTGGTGCCTGTGGCATCTTTGAAGGCCTTCCCTGAATAGTTGGTGATCGTCATGTCGATGGCGCGCCCCTCGGAATGGCGCGAGGTCAGGGCGGGCGCATACACGATGCCATAGCCTGCCACCATCTGGTTGGCGGCGACCCGCGCCGCGCCCGCATTGACCGCGCCCGTGGCACCGCGGTGGACCCATTCGATGTCCACGCCCGCCATCGCGGGCACCGTGGCGGCGTCCGCGTTTTCGCGGGCGATGCGCCAGGCGTGATGCATGAGGTAGGCCCGCTCCGGCGGGCGCAGCGTGGCGGAGATGGAGACCGAGGCGCCCCCGGCTTCCAGCGCGGCGATGAACGTGTCCACCTTGGTGCGGAAACTGGCGATCAGATCGCTGGTGGAGGTACTGGTCGGGAACCGGGCAACCCACGCGCTGCCACTTGAATCTGCCATGTGCCTTGTCTCTTTCTGAAGGAAGGGAAGCGGGCTGGATGGAATCCAGGGGAATGGGCAACGCGGCGCGCCGACGGGTCGAGAGACGGCAGGCCTCCCAGGGCCACCGGGGCCGTGGGTTGTCACGCACCGCGGCGAGCCTATCCGCACCCCATGACCGCACCGCGACATTTGTTTCCAATTGCGTCCTGCGCACAGCGGATGCAGATGCTTTTTGATGCAATATGGTCAGATGCCCTTCTCTCGAAAAAGCCTGCCTTTGCCATGCGCCTGCGCCACATCGAAGTCTTCAATGCGGTGATGCTCACCGGCAGCGTGAGCGCGGCCGCGCGGCTCATCAACGTCACCCAGCCGGCCGTGAGCCGCATCCTCGCGCATGCCGAACTGCAGCTGGGGTTCGCGCTGTTCCATCGCATGAAGGGGCGGCTCGTGCCCACGCGCGAGGCGCAGACCCTGTACCCGCACATCGAGCGGCTGTTCAACCAGCTCGACGACGTGCAGCGCCTGGCCAACAGCCTGCGCGGCCAGCAGCGCGAAGGCGAATTGCATGTGCTGAGCGTGCTGGCACTGAGCCACGAGGTGATGCCGCGCGCGCTGCAGGCCTTCCGTGCGCAGCACCCGGACGTGGTGGTGCGCATCGATGCGTTGCACTCGCCGCAGATCGTCTCGGCCCTGGTGCTGCAGGAGGCCGACATCGGCTTCGTGTTCAGCGCGCTGGTGCACCCCTCGCTGGTGCAGGAGACGCTGGTGGAAGGGCGCGTGGTGTGCATCGCGCCCAAGGGCACGCTGGATGCGGACGTGGTGCAGGCCGGCGTGGTGCACCTGGCCGATCTGGCCCACACGCCGGTGATCCGCCTGGAGGCGAACGATCCGCTCGGCACGATGGTGAACCACGCCAGCCGCGAGGCCGACGTGGGCCTGCAGGCGGCCTTCACGGTGCAGACCTATCACGCGGCGCTCGCGCTCGCGCACCACGGGTTGGGCGTGGCGCTGGTGGATGTGTGCACCGCGGCGTCGGCCGACCGCACGCGGGTTGACGTGCTGGCGCTCGCGCCGCGCATCGCGGTGCCCGTGAAGGCGCTGCGCATGGTGAACCGGCCCGCATCACTCCTGGCGGACACCATGGTGCGCTGCATGCGCGACGCGGTGGCGCAGACGCTGGCGTCGGCCGGCCTGGCGGAGAGCGACTGACAAGCCGAGCGCGGCGGCGAAGGCGCGACGGCCTTCCCCCGCCGTGACTCAGGCGGGCGCGCAGGCCTGCAGCATCTGCTCGGCCACGATGGCCGCGGTACCGAACGCCAAGGTGAAGCCCAGTGCCCCGTGCCCCGTGTTGATCCACAGGTTGTCGGCCTCGGCGGCGCGGCCGGCGATGGGCAGGCCCGTGGGCGTGGCGGGGCGCATGCCGGTCCAGGGGTGCAGCGATGCGGCGGGCGCTTCGTGCCCCAGCACAGTGCGCACCGTGGCGCGCAGGCTGTCGATGCGTTCGGTGCGGATGCGGCGGTCGTTGCCCACCAGCTCTGCCATGCCGGCCACGCGCAGGCGCTGGCCCAGGCGGGCGAACACGACCTTGCGACCCGCGTGCGTCACGTTCATGCGGGGCGCCCAGGGGGCATCCGCCGGGGCGTCGAGGGTGATGCTGTAGCCCTTGATCGGATAGACGGGCAGGTGCATGCCCACCATCCGGGCCACCGCCACGCTGCCGCTGCCCAGCGCCAGCACGAAGCGGTCGGCCTCGATGGTGCCTGCGCTGGTGCGCACCGCCGCGATGCGCCCCTGTGCCCGGTCGAACCCCTGTACCTGCGCACCCCGTTCGAAGCGCACTCCGCGCTGGGCCAGCAGGGCATGCAGCCCATCGCACACCTTCTGGCAATCGGCCGCGCACTCGCTGGGCGTGTGGATCGCGCCGGCAATGTGGGGCGCGTGGTGGGCGAGCGCGGGTTCCAGCTCCACGCAGCGCTGGGCGGACACCGAGGCCTGTTCGCCGCCCCAGGCCCGCTGCAGTTCCATCTGCCGTTCGGCCGCGGCCAGGCCATCGCGCGTGCCGTACAGCACGAGCTTGCCGGTGCTGGAGAAGTCGCAATCCAGCGCCTCGCGGGCGCGCATGGCTTCGAACCCGGCGCGGCTGCGGGCCGCCAGCGCGAGCAGTTGCGCCGTGGTGCGGCGCGAGGTGGCGCCGTTGCAGGCCGCCAGAAACTGCAGGGCCCAGCGCCACTGGTGCGGGTCCCGCTGCAGCCGCACCTGCAGCGGCGATTCGCGCGACAGCAGCAGCTTGGGCAGTTGCACCCACAGGCCGGGATCGGCCAGGGGCTGCACGTAGCTGTAGCTCAGCTGTGCGCCATTGCCGCCGCTGGCGCCGCCGCCCACCGGGCCCTGGTCGATCACCGTGACGCGCATCCCCTGGCGCTGCAGCGCGTAGGCCGTGGCCAGGCCCACGATGCCCGCACCCATCACACATGCATCCATATCGCTCGATTCCCGTTGGTTGTCCGTCCTGGGCACTCTAGGGACGCGCGCGGCCTTTGAACAATGCCAAACCGCGGGGCAGGCATGCCGGGAAGTTATGCGCCGGCGCCGGGCGCGAAGATTGCATGGGGACCCTCTGGCCGATGCGGATGGCATAACTTTTCGTCATGGCCCATGCTGCCGAATGAATTGTTCAAAGCCGCACCGAGTTCCTAAAGTGCCTGGGCACCTGCACCGTTCCATTCCCCTTTTTGTTCCCGTCAAGGAGTTCCCCATGAAGCCATTCCTGTCTGCCGCCGTCCTCGCTTGCGGCGTGTGCGCTGCGGCCACCGCGGCCCACGCCGACACCCTGCAGAAGATCGCCGACTCGGGAAAGATCACGCTGGCCTACCGTGAATCGTCGGTGCCCTTCAGCTACCTGGCGGGCCCGGGCGAGCCGATCGGCTTCTCGGTGGACATCTCCAACGCAGTGGTGAATGCGGTGCGCGCCAAACTCAAGAACCCGGCGATCAAGGTGGAGCTGCAGGCTGTCACGTCGCAGAACCGCATTCCGCTCATCACCAACGGCACGGTGGACCTCGAATGCGGCTCCACCACCAACAACTCCGCGCGCGGCAAGGACGTGCAGTTCGCCGTGAACTATTTCTACACCGGCACCCGGCTGCTCACCAAGAAGACCTCGGGCGTGCAGAACTATGCCGACCTGGCCAAGAAGAAGGTCGCCAGCACCAGCGGCACGACCAATGCGCAGGTGATCCGCAAGTACAGCCGCGAGAACAACCTCGAGATGGACATCGTGCTCGGCAAGGACCACGACGATTCCATGCTGCTGGTCGATTCGGGCCGTGCCGAGGCGTTCGCCATGGACGACATTTTGCTGTTCGGCCTGAAGGGCAATGCGCGCAACCCCGCGGACTGGGTGGTGGTGGGCGATTCGCTGCAGGTCGAGCCCTATGCCTGCATGCTGCGCAAGGACGATCCGCAGTTCCAGGCGCTGGTGAACGGCGTGATCGGCGGGATGATGAAGTCCGGCGAGTTCGAGAAGCTCTACACCAAGTGGTTCATGTCGCCCGTGCCGCCCAAGGGCCAGAACCTGGGCCTGCCCATGTCCAAGGAACTGCGCGACAACCTGGTGGCGCAGAGCGACAAGCCCGCCAACTGATCGCCCTCTGTGCCAGCGCTTTCCGGAAATTGTCCATGACGCCGTCAGTCCCCGCGATCGACCCGGTGCCCCGCATGGTGGGCATCCTGGGCGGCATGGGGCCGGCCGCCGGGGCCGACTTTGTGCGGCTCTTCGTGGAGGCGTGCACGCGGCGCATGGCCGCGCTCGGCATTCCCGTGCGGGACCAGGCCTATCCGGAGCACTGGCTGGCGCAGGTGCCCATTCCCGATCGCACGGCGGCCCTGGGCGACCGCACGTCCGGCGCCCACCAGCCGGCAGAGCCGATGGCGCAGGCCACGGGCCGGCTGGTGGCGCTGGGGGTGCAGGCCGTGGCGATCGCATGCAACACGGCCCATGCCTGGCATGGGGAGCTGCAGCAGCGCTTTCCGCAGCTGCAGGTGCTGCACGGCATGCGCGAAGTGGCGGCCGGGCTCGCGGCCGCGCAGGTTCCGCGCGTGGCGCTGCTGGCCACGCAAGGGTCGTACGACAGCGGGCTGTACCAGGCGGAACTGCAGCGCCACGGGGTGGCCTGCGTGCTGCCGCAGCCCGGTGAGCGCGAGCAGCTCATGCAGGGCATCTACGACGGCGTGAAGGCCGGCGACTATGCGCTGGCCCGTCACCGTTTCGCGGCGGTGGCACAGGCGCTGCGCGAACGCGATGGGGTGTCGACCCTCATCATGGGCTGCACCGAAATCCCGCTGGCCCTGGACGAGGCCGCGGCGGGCGCCCGCTTGGTCAACCCGTCGCAGGTGCTGGCCGAGGCACTGGCGCGCTGTGCCTATGCCGGGATCGGGCCGCGAACGCCCGCGCGTGCGGGCGCCGACGCCATCGCCTGAACGGCCATCAGCCCCACAGCGCGGGCTTGTGCACCATCAGGAAGAACACGGCCAGCATGGCCACGAAAGCCGGGTAGCCCAGCGCTTCCCACCAGCGTGCGTAGCGGGTGTAGAGCGCCGGCATCGGCGTGCCTTGCGCGGCGGCGTCCCGTGCCATGGCGGCCATGCGCCACTGCAGCCACAGCACCGGCAGCCAGCACAGGCCGGCTATTGCATACAGCGCGATCGAGGTGGCCAGCCATGGCGTGGACAGCGGCCAGCCGGCCATCATCGCCATGGCGGCGCCGGTGACCGGCTGCACGATGCCGGCCGGCGTGGTGAACCACGTGTCGGCCCGCACCACCAGCCGCGACACCACGGCCTGGGCGGCCACGCTGCCGCTGCGGTTGGCGAAGAACAGGTAGAACGCCGAGCCGAAGCCCGTACCCACCAGCAGCACGCTGGACAGGATGTGGATCCATTTGAGTGCGAGATAGGTGTTCATGTGCGTGGCGCTTTCAGCAGGACGACGAGGATGGCGGCAATGGGCAGGTTTTTGAGCAGCGGCCCCAGCGGGTCCAGCCACAGCGCGGGCAGCAGCACCGTGGCGACCACCGTCATCACGCCCATCAAGGCCAGTGCCAGGGCATCGGTGGCCCGGCCGGGGCGCAGCCACAGCGCGAGCCCGATGGCCGTGTCGGCGGCGATGCCGCCCCACACCAGCGCTTGGATCCAGGCTTCGCTCTGCAGCCCGCCACGCACCAGCAGATCGCGGCCCTGGCCTTGCGATTCGATGGCACTGGCCAGTGCGGTGCCCAGCCACACCAGGACGAGGCTGCCGCGCAGCCAGCGGGTGGTTTCGGCGTTCATCGTGCGGACGGCGCCCAGGCGCTTTCGACCAGATGGCGGTAGTGCGTCGCTTCATGGCCCAGCAGGCGCCGCAGCGCGGCCGGGTCTGCCGTGTTGTCGCTGCCCAGCAAGGCGAGCGTTTCGCTGCACCAGGGCAGGGCCGGCACCTGGTCGCCCAGGCGGGCGCTCAGGTGGCTGAGCGCATCCGGCAGGCGCAGCACGCGGGCGGGCCCGTGGCCCGATTGCTGGCGCAGGCTGGCGATCAGTTCGGCCATGGGCACCGCCTCGGGCCCGCTGCATTCGATGAGGCCGGTGGCGTCCAGCGCGGGACCCATCAGCGCGGCCACCGCATCGGCCAGATCGTGCACCGCCACGGGCTGCACGCGGGCCTGCAGCACCGGCCCGGGCAGCACCAGCACCGGCAGGCGTGCCAGGTTCATGAAGAGCGCGCTGCTGGCGCCGCCCCGGCCGAACACGATGCTGGGCCGCAGCACCACGCCTGACACGGCCCCTTGTGCGGTCAGACCGAGCAGGTGGGTGTCGGCCGCGCGTTTGGTGGTGGCGTAGCGTGTGGCGCTGCCCGCGATGCCCAGCGCCGAGATCTGCACGATGCGCCGCACGCCGGCCTGGGCGCAGGCGTCGAACAAGGCCACCGGCGTGTGCTGGTGCAAGGCGTCGATGGGGCGTGCGCGGGTGTCGCGCAGCACGCCGACGGCATTCACCACCGCGTCGATGCCTGCCAGGCGCGGCAGCCATGCGGCGGGCGCCGTGTCGTGCGCGAAATCCATGGCGACCTGGCCGGGGCGGCCTGCCGCGCGGCGCGGCGAGACGCCGCCGTGCACGGTGTGGCCCGCACGTTCGAGCGCGCGTTGCACCGCGCGGCCGATGAATCCGGTAGAGCCGGTGAGAAGGATGTGCATGGAACTGCTCCGTGAAAGGTGTAAGGGGCGTCGTCAGAGCCGGCACTGGTCGTCGCCCGGCCCGCCAGCGG
>NZ_BAAJYR010000072.1:0-15624 GCF_057546605.1 Acidovorax sp. KPB24-03
CAGTTGGCTGATGGCTTCCTTGCCCTGCAACTGCCGGAACTTGCAATTGCTCTCCCAGGGCGGTTTGGATCGTGACGCGGCGGGTCATGTTTTGCAGGCCCGTGTATCGGACCGTTACATTGAAATGGCCGCGATCATATATCGCTGTGCGGAAAGTCCGGAAATTTTTACCCCAGTCGCCGATGGGACATTGCGGCAGGGTTTCGTGACTCACCCGCAAATGAGGTAATCGATGCCCTCTTGAATTCCGGGCGCGCGCCATGGCGCTTTGTTTGTCGCGCGAGGCAGGGGTTTGCGGTGAACTGGAGCGCCCATCCATCGAATGAGGTGCCCGCATGCCCACCCGCCCCCATCGTTGCCGACTGCCGATCCTCCCAACCGGCGCGCTGCCCCTGGCGGCGGATGCCTTGAAAGGAGAACGCCCATGACGCTCTACACGACGGACTATCTGGAGTATTACCTGACCCTGGTGGGCTGGCTGGTCCACAACGGGATCTGGAACGTGCTGGTCGCCAGCGGCGTGTTCGCGATCCCGTTCCTGACCATCGTGATCCAGGAGTGGCTCAAGGCAAGCTCCGAAGGGGCCGACGAGGGCAACAAGGGGGTGTTGAGCGCCCTGCGGATCGAGAACCGGGTGTTCGTGGCGATCGTGGTGGTGCTGTTCGGGGGCATCCCGTTCATCGATGTGGATCTGTCCACGATCCGCTTCGACGCATCGCGCTCCACCCAGTGCCAGACGACGGTGCCCACGCCTGCGCAGACGGGCTGGAGCCAGTCGTTCACGACGCTGAATGACCAGTCGGCGAAGGTGCCGGTGTGGTGGTTCTTCCTGCATTCGATGAGCAAGGCAGTGACGGGCGCGGCGGTGGCGGCGATTCCCTGCGGCACGGATTTGCGGCAGATGCGGATGGAAGTGGATGCCACGCGCATCGACGATCCGGTGCTGGCCCAGGAGGTGTCGGATTTCTCGAAGGACTGCTACGGGCCGGCGCGGGCGCGGTTGTTCATGCAGCGGCCCGATCTGGACGCGGCGCAGGGCAACGAGGTGACCTGGATCGGTTCGCGGTTCTTCGTGGACACGGCGGGGTATTACGACCGCTACCGTTCACGCACGCCGCGCGAGGGATGGCCCTACGAGGCCGAGCGGGATGCGGGCCTGGCCGAAGTCGCCAGCGGCGGGGGCTACCCGACGTGCCGCCAGTGGTGGTCGGATGGTGAGACGGGTCTGCGGGCGCGGCTCCTGGCCCAGGTGAGCCCGACGCTGCTCACGCGTCTGGCCAATTACGCGGGGTTCGTGTCCCGCAGCGAGCTGGACGATTCGGTGATCCGGGCGATTGCGGCACCGCGCCAGCAGAAGCTGAACCAGGGGGAGGTGTACACGGACTATGGCGGGCAGATCGACAAGACGTTCTTCAACGATCTGGCGCGCGGGGCGGGCAACGTGGGGCTGGCCCTGGGTGCGCCGGGCTTCTTCCCGGCGATGGATGTGCTGCGCCAGGCCCTGCCCATGGTGTTGTCGCTGCTCAAGATGGCGTTGGTGATCTGCCTCCCGATGGTGCTGGTGATCGGCACCTACGACCTCAAGGTGCTGATGACGAGCAGTTGCGTGTTCTTCGCGCTGTACTTCGTGGATTTCTGGTTCCAGCTGGCCCGGTGGATCGACAGCACGATCCTGGATGCGCTCTATGGCTGGGGCTGGGGGTGGAACCGCCCGATGACGAACTTCAATCTCGCGATGGGCCTGGACAATGCGTTCGGCGACATGCTGCTGAACTTCGTGATGGCGACGATGTTCGTCGTGCTGCCGATGCTCTGGGTGACGGCCTTGGCCTGGGCGGGCCTGCATGTGGGCAATGTCCTGCAAGGGCTGCGCGATGGCACGGGCGGTGCTGTCGGTGCCGCCCGGCAAGGCACTTCCACGGTCAGCGCCGTGATGAAGTGAACACGGCGCGCGCTGGGTGGCGGGCAGCCGCGGCCCCGGTTAGGGTTCGCGGTCCCACAGGTGTCCGTGGTCCACCCGGACATGGTTCTCGTAGTACCCGAACCCCTCGTCGCCATCGCGCCACTGTCCCGCTTCTTCGGGCAAGACGGAACACACCGTGCCGTAGCCGACGGCGAACAGGCACAGCCCCAGGATCGGCGCGATCCAGACGAGTGCGGACAGCAGCACCAACAGCAGCGCGGCCTGGACGATCCAGAGGATGGCGCGTGCGATGCCGAACGGCAGGCCCTGCCCCATCGCCCAACCGATCAGGCGCGCTTGCCGCCGCCGAAACGCCACACGGCGGTGGCCCAGCCAACGACCGCAGCGCTCGGCCTGGCGCGCCGTTCTGGTCGGGTTGCTCATGGTGGATTCCTCCTGGTTCTCACGGCCAAAAAGGCCAGGTCAAAAGCAAAGCGGTCCGTGACCAGCGGTTCAAAAGGTCCACGGACCCCAAGGGCAAGGGGCCATAAGGGTGAACGGGCCTACCCGGAAAGGGTGCAGGACAAAAGGAAAAGGGGAAAAGGCCCGCCCGCAACCGCAACCCATTCACCATTCGCCCACCCGGTCATCGTGGCCCCGGCCCCATGGAGTACCTCGGCACGCGCGGCACGTCGCCCGTGATGCCGAATTCCCGCTTCGCCAAGGCTTTGAGGTAGGCTTCGATGACTTCCAGGCTGTCGGGTGCCTGCGGCGCGGCGGTGACCTTCTCCACCGGCTCGCCGGATTCCCAGCGGTCCAGGCGGTCGGCCCAGTCCTGCATCATCATCCGCCGCTGCTCCACATAGTCCGCATGGTTGTAGGCGGCGCGGATCTGGTCGGGGTCGGCATGGGACAGTTGGACCTCGATCCATTCCTTGTGGTAGCCCAGTTCGTTGAGCGCGGTGGAAATGGTGGCGCGGATGCCATGCCCAGTCAATTGGTCCCGGTAGCCCATGCGGTGCAGCGCGCCGTTGAGGGTGTTTTCGCTGATGCGCATCTTGAGGCTGCTGCGGTGGGGCAGCAGGTAGCGCTGGGCGGGGCGATGGGACTGGGCCTGCAGCAGTTGCCGCACGATGGTGATGGCCTGCCGGGGCAGCGGCACGATGTAGGGCGGGATGGTCTTGCCCAGACGGCGCAGTTTCATCTGCAGTTGCTTGACGAGGACGGGCGGGATGATCCACAGGCCCCGCTCCAGATCGAACTGGTCGGGCGTGGCCGAACGCAGTTCTCCGGTGCGAACACCGGTCAGCAGCAAGAGCATCAAGCCCTGCCGCGTGCTGTCCAGTCCGCCGTAGCTGCGCAGCGCCCGCAGGAACGACGGGATTTCCTCCATGCGCAGGAAGGGGTTGTGCGAGACGGGCGGCTTGGGCAGGGCGACGATATCGAGGTCGCTGGCGGGGTTGTAGCGCAATCCTTTCTCGACCATGGCATAGCGGAACATCTGGTTGAACCAGGTGCGGACTTTCTCGGCGGTGGTGAAGGCTTTGCGGCGCTCGATGCGGCGCAGCACCTCCAGCAGATGGGGCTGTTCGACCTCGAAGATAGAATGCTTGCCCAGCGTGGGAAGTACGTCCCTGGCGAAGATGCGGTCGATCTGCGACAGGGTGCTTTGCCGGCCCGTCTTGAGGCTCAATGCCTTGAAGTCGCGCCAGGTCTGAAAGACTGCCTTGAACGTGTTGAGGGGAGCGGCCAGGGTTTCGGCCTTGCATTGCGTCCGGTAGGTGCGCGGGTCGATGCCTTTGACCAGTTGGCTGCGCAGCTCGTCGCGCTGTTCACGGGCCTGCTTGAGGGACAGTTCGGGATAGGGACCGAGCGCCACGCGCTGCTGCTTCGATGCCCAGGAAAAGCGGAAGTGCCATTTCTTGGCACCCTTGCCGCTGACGAACAGCACCAGACCATCGGTGTCGTTGAGCGTGTAGTTTCGACCGGTGGTCCGGGCCTGTCGAACGACTGCATCTGTCAATGCCATGGGGCACTCTCCTCAGATTTGAAGAGAGGTGTACCGACCGTGTGGGGGCTTGGCAGCAAACAATCCGCTCCACCGCGTGACCGTATTCCGTGTACTAGTTTATGTACTACTTTGGGCCGGTTGGCAGTGGAATTCAGCGGAACTCGCTGGACGACCCACAGGGCGTTACCCCTGTGGAATCAATGGCCTACGGACCTTGGTAGATGTCCATAGAAGAGAAACTGGAGCGGGAAAAGAGTCTCGAACTCTCGACCTCAACCTTGGCAAGGTTGCGCTCTACCAACTGAGCTATTCCCGCATTTACCGAAGCCTCACATTGTACAACGTTTGCATCGATGGGATGAATTGTAGCGCAATTTTCGGAGGCTTTCGACAAATTTCCATCAATGCTTCACAGAGCCTGCAGTGGTAGAGGTTTTTTCCTCTGGCGCAGGCACTGCCGCAGCGATTTCCTCGTCGGTGAGCGCGATCGGCTTGCGCTCGAGCGCCACTTCCAGCACCTTGTCGATCCACTTCACCGGCACGATTTCCAGCCCGCTCTTCACGTTCTCGGGAATCTCCTGCAGGTCCTTGACGTTCTCTTCGGGGATCAAGACGGTCTTGATGCCACCACGCAGTGCCGCCAACAACTTTTCCTTCAGCCCACCGATCGCCGTCACCTCGCCTCGCAAGGTGATTTCTCCGGTCATCGCCACATCGCCCCGCACAGGGATCCCGGTCAGCGCCGAAACGAAAGCGGTCGTCATGGCCGCGCCGGCGCTGGGTCCATCCTTGGGCGTTGCACCATCAGGCACGTGGATGTGGATGTCGCGCTTTTCAAAGGTCTCGTCCTTGATGCCAAGCATGCGAGAGCGGCTACGCACCACGGTTCGTGCCGCTTCCACCGACTCCTTCATGACATCGCCCAGCGAACCGGTGCGCGTGATCACGCCTTTGCCGGGCATGGTGGCCGCTTCGATGGTGAGCAGATCGCCCCCCACTTCGGTCCATGCCAAGCCGACCACCTGCCCCACCTGGTTCTGCTGCTCCGCACGGCCATAGGTGTATTTGCGCACGCCAAGATAGTCGGGGAGGTTGTCCGCAGTCACCACGACTTGCGGCGTCAGTTGCTTGAGCTGCAACCCCTTGACCACCTTGCGGCAGATCTTGGACAACTCACGCTCCAGCGAACGCACCCCTGCTTCGCGCGTGTAGTAGCGAACCACGTCCCGCACCGCCGACTCGGTGACTTGCAGTTCCTCATCTTTGACGCCGTTGTTGCCCATCTGCTTGGGCAGCAGGTACTTCATGGCGATGTTGGTTTTCTCGTCTTCGGTGTAGCCCGACAGGCGGATCACTTCCATCCGGTCCAGCAGCGCCGGCGGGATGTTCATCGAATTGGAGGTCGCGACGAACATCACGTCGCTCAAATCGAAATCGACTTCGACGTAGTGGTCGCCGAACTTGTGGTTCTGCTCGGGATCGAGCACTTCCAGCAGGGCGCTCGAAGGGTCGCCCCGGAAATCCGTACCCAACTTGTCGATTTCGTCCAGCAGGAACAGCGGGTTGCGCGTACCGACCTTGTTCAGGCTCTGCAGAACCTTGCCCGGCATGGCGCCGATGTAGGTCCGGCGGTGACCGCGGATCTCCGCTTCGTCACGCATCCCGCCCAACGCCATGCGCACGTATTTACGCCCGGTGGCCTTGGCAATCGACTGCCCGAGCGAGGTCTTGCCAACGCCAGGGGGCCCCACCAGGCACAGAATAGGGGCCTTGACCTTGTCCACGCGCTGCTGGACCGCGAGGTATTCCAGGATGCGGTCCTTGACCTTGTCGAGGCCGTAGTGGTCTTCATTGAGCACGCCCTCGGCATTGGCAAGGTCGTGCTTGATCTTGGTCTTTTTGCTCCAGGGCAACCCGGTGAGCACTTCGATGTAGTTGCGCACCACCGTGGCTTCGGCGGACATGGGCGACATGAGCTTGAGCTTTTTAAGCTCGCTGTCCGCCTTCTTGCGCGCATCAGCGGGCATCTTTGCAAGCTTGATCTTCTTTTCGATCTCCTCGATGTCTGCGCCTTCCTCGCCTTCGCCCAGCTCCTTCTGAATGGCCTTGACCTGCTCGTTCAAGTAGAAGTCGCGCTGGTTCTTCTCCATCTGGCGCTTCACGCGGCCACGGATCTTCTTGTCGACATTGAGGATGTCTACTTCGCGATCCAGCTGCTCGAAGAGGTTTTCGAGACGCAGCTTCACATCCGACAGGTCGAGCACAACCTGCTTGTTTTCCAGCTTGAGCGGCAGGTGGGCGGCAATGGTGTCCGCCAAACGCCCTGGATCGTCGATGGCGGAGATCGAGGTGAGGATTTCCGGAGGAATCTTCTTGTTCAGCTTGACGTACTGGTCGAACTGCTGCATCACCGCGCGGCGCAGGGCCTCGATCTCGCTGGGTTTGGTCTCGCCCTCCTGCGCTTCCACAGGCGCCACGGTCGCGGTGAAATGCGTTTCGTTGTCCTGGATGGCGGAAACGAGCGCTCGCTGCTGCCCTTCGACCAACACCTTGACGGTGCCATCGGGCAATTTCAGCATCTGCAGGATCGTGGAAACGCAACCCACGTCGAACATGTCCGAGACGAGCGGCTCGTCCTTGGCGGCGGTTTTCTGGGCGACCAGCATGATCCGCCGGTCGGCGTCCATGGCCAATTCCAACGCCTTGATGCTCTTGGGGCGTCCCACGAACAGTGGGATCACCATGTGGGGGAAGACCACAACGTCGCGCAACGGCAGCAACGGCAGGTCGATGGGGGTGGCAGGCAGTGGGGTGTGTCCGGACATGGAAATCCTCATGAAGCTGCTTGGAATATGGTCCAACAGCGAGATTTTTCAACCCACCAAGATCACCGGTGAAGCGAAGGCGATGGGTTGCAGGCGAAGAGGACTGCAGGCGGCTGCTGCGTTACCGGCGGGCCGCGCCTCAGGCTTTCTTGGCGGCCTCTCGGTACACGAGCAGGGGCGCCTTGTTTTCCTCGATGGTGGACTCGTCCACCACCACTTTTTCCACATTGGTGGCATTGGGAAGGTCGAACATGGTGCTGATCAGCGATTGCTCCAGTATCGATCGCAAGCCACGGGCGCCGGTCTTGCGGGCGAGCGCCTTACGGGCAATGGCCTTGAGCGCCGCAGGGCGAATCTCCAGATCCACGCCCTCCATGGACAGCAGCTTGTTGTACTGCTTGACCAGTGCGTTCTTGGGCTCCGTCAGGATCTGGACCAGCGCATCTTCGCTGAGTTCGGCCAAGGCCGTCACGACGGGCATGCGGCCCACCAGTTCGGGAATGAGGCCGAATTTGATCAGATCTTCCGGCTCGATCTCGGTGAACACCTCGGTCAGGGACCGTTGCTTCTTGCTCTTGACCGACGCGCCAAAACCGATGCCCGAGGCCTCCGTGCGGTTCTCGATCACCTTCTCCAGGCCCGCGAACGCGCCGCCGCAGATGAACAGGATGTTCGTCGTGTCGATCTGCAGGAAGTCCTGGTTGGGATGCTTGCGGCCACCCTGCGGGGGCACGCTGGCCATGGTGCCTTCGATGAGCTTGAGCAGCGCCTGCTGAACCCCTTCGCCCGACACGTCGCGCGTGATGGACGGGTTGTCCGACTTGCGGGAAATCTTGTCGATCTCGTCGATGTAGACGATGCCGCGCTGGGCCCGTTCCACCTCGTAGTTGCAGCTTTGCAGGAGCTTTTGCACGATGTTCTCGACGTCTTCACCCACGTAGCCGGCTTCGGTCAGGGTGGTGGCGTCCGCCATCACGAAAGGCACGTCCAGCATGCGGGCCAGCGTCTGGGCCAGCAGTGTCTTGCCCGAGCCGGTGGGGCCGATCAGCAGGATGTTGCTCTTGGACAGCTCCACATCGTCCTTGCCGGCCTTGTCCTTGTGGCGCAACCGCTTGTAGTGGTTGTACACGGCCACGGCCAGCGTGCGCTTGGCGAAGTCCTGGCCGATGACGTAGCTGTCCAGGTTCGCCTTGATCTCCGCGGGGGTGGGAAGGTCGCCACGCGATTCGCGCGTGCCGTCGGCTGCGGGAAGCTCGTCGCGAATGATTTCATTGCACAGGTCGATGCACTCGTCGCAGATAAAAAACCGACGGACCGGCGATCAGCTTCTTTACCTCGTGCTGGCTTTTGCCGCAGAAGGAGCAGTAAAGGGTTTTTTCGCTGGAAGAGCCTTTTTTCTCGGCCATGGGGGCAATGCCTCGTGTTGCGGAACGTTGTCGGGATGATAACGAAAATAAAAAAACGGCGTCTTCCCTGGGGAAAACGCCGCGTATTCCCTTGCGGAGCGATCAGGGGCGCTTGGCGATCACCTGATCGACCAGACCGTATTCCTTGGCTTCATCGGCCGTGAGGAAGTAGTCGCGCTCCGTGTCGTTCTTGACCTTGTCCAGGGGCTGTCCGGTGCGTTCCGCCAGGATGCGGTTCATCTGATCCTTGGTACGCAGAATGTCGCGTGCGTGGATTTCGATGTCCGTCGCCTGGCCGCGGGCTCCGCCCAGCACCTGGTGGATCATGATCTTGGAGTTCGGCAGCGAAAACCGCTTGCCCTTGGCACCGGCGGCCAGCAGGAAGGCGCCCATGCTCGCGGCAAAGCCCACGCACATGGTAGACACATCGGGCTTGATGAACTGCATGGTGTCGTAGATCGCCATGCCGGCCGTGACGCTGCCGCCCGGGGAGTTGATGTAGAACGAGATGTCCTTGTCGGGGTTCTCGCTTTCGAGGAACAGCAACTGGGCCACCACGAGGTTGGCGGTCTGGTCATTGACCTCGCCCACCAAAAAAATAATGCGCTCTTTCAGCAGCCGCGAATAGATGTCGTAGGAGCGTTCGCCACGCCCCGACTGCTCGATGACCATGGGGACCATGCCCAAGGCTTGTGTTTCCAGTGCACTCATGTTTTCTCCTGTCATGCGGATACTGTACCCAGAAATGAATTGGGGCTTGTGCACGCAAGCACAAGCCCCCGATGTCATCCAGCCGCCAGAAACCGCAATCGGGCGGTCCGGCGGCAGCAGCGCATCAGCCCTGGCCCATCAGTTCGTCGAAGGAAACGGACTTGTCCGTCACCTTGGCCTTGCCCATCACGAAGTCGGTCACGTTGTTTTCGATGACGACGGCCTCGACTTCGGCCAGACGCTGGCGGTCGCCGAAGTACCAGCGCACGACGTCTTCCGGCTTTTCGTAGCTGGCGGCCAGTTCGTCCACGTGGGCCTTCAGTTGCTCAGGCTTGGCGTGCAGTTCATTGGCGCGCACCAGTTCGGCCACCACAAGGCCCAGGCGCACGCGGCGCTCGGCCTGGGGACGGAACACGTCTTCCGGGATTTCGGCCTTGTCGGCGTCCTTGATGCCGCGTTGCTTCAGGTCGGCACGGGCGCCTTCCAGCAGGCGGGCGATTTCGGCCTGCACGCTGGCATTGGGCAGATCCAGCTCGGCCTTGGACACCAGGGCGTCCATCACGGCCTGCTTGTTGCGGGCCAGCAGGCGGAACTTGACTTCGCGTTCCAGGTTTTTCTTGATGTCGGCGCGCAGGCCGTCGACCGTGCCGTCGGCGATGCCGAGGGACTTGGCGAGCTGCTCGTTCACTTCGGGCAGGTGGGCGGCTTCGATCTTCTTCACGGTGACCATGAAGTCAGCCGTCTTGCCGGCCACGTCCTTGCCGTGGTAGTCCTCGGGGAAGGCCAGCGGGAAGGTCTTGCTTTCGCCGGACTTCATGCCACGAACGGCGTCTTCGAATTCCTTGAGCATCTGGCCTTCGCCGACCAGGAACTGGAAGTCTTCGGCCTTGCCGCCGGAGAAGGTTTCGCCATCGATCTTGCCTTCGAAGTCGACCGTCACGCGGTCGCCGTCTTCGGCGGCGGCGGCTTGCGCACGCTGGGCGAAGCTGCGGCGCTGCTTGCGCAGGATGTCGATGGTCTTGTCGATGGCGGCGTCGGTGACTTCGGCGGACAGCTTTTCGACTTCGGCACCGGCCAGATCGGCGATCTTGACCTCAGGGAACACTTCGAAAATGGCGTCGAAGGTGACCTGGCCTTCCGGCGCGCCGTCTTTTTCGGTGATGCGGGGCTGACCGGCCACGCGCAGGTTGGCTTCGTTGGCGGCCTGGGCGAACGCCTCGCCAACCTTGTCGTTCAGCACTTCGTACTGGACCGAGTAGCCATAGCGCTGGGCCACGACGTTCATCGGCACCTTGCCAGGACGGAAACCGTCCATCTTCACGGTGCGGGCCAGGCGCTTGAGGCGCGAGTCGACCTCGGACTGGATCGCGGTGAGGGGCAAGCTCAGCGTGATCTTGCGCTCGAGCTTTTCAAGGGTTTCAACAGTAACGGCCATGGCTCTTCCTCTATGAATATGGGGGACCGTGACGGCTGCTTTTGCAGCCGCACCGTGGTGCGCGGGGGGGGACTCGAACCCCCACACCATTGCTGGCGTCAGGACCTAAACCTGGTGCGTCTACCAATTTCGCCACCCGCGCAAACTTACAGACAAAACAGGCGACCGGCAGGGCCGGCCACCTGTGTGAAATTGGTCAACCTTCGATTTTACCTTGTCGGCGGACCGCCTCCGGTCACGCCGGTTTCGGCGCGTGCGGATCGGGCTCTTTCACGCGGAACCAGGCCGCGTACATCGCCGGCAGCGCCAGCAGCGTGAGCACCGTCGCCACGATCAGGCCGCCCATGATGGCCACGGCCATCGGGCCCCAGAACACGCTGCGCGACAGCGGGATCATGGCCAGCACCGCCGCGGCGGCCGTGAGCACGATGGGGCGCAGCCGGCGCACGGCCGACTCCACGATGGCGTCCCACGCGGGCACGCCCCGCGCGCGGTCCTGCTCGATCTGGTCGATCAGGATGACGGAGTTGCGCTGGATCATGCCCATGAGTGCGATCACCCCCAGCAGCGCCACGAACCCGAACGGCCGGCCCAGCAGCAGCAGCGCCCCCGCCACCCCGGCAATGCCCAGCGGCCCGGTAAGGAACACCAGCACCGCGCGGCTGAAGCTGTGCAGCTGGAGCATGAGCAGGGTGAACGTGATGAACAGCATGATCGGCACGCCCGCGGCGATGGAGGCCGAGCCCTTGGAGCTTTCCTCCACGGCACCCGCCACCTCGATGCGGTAGCCGCCCTGGCCGGCCGCATGCCACTTCGCCTCCAGCTGCCGCAGGCCGGGCACCAGCGCTTCGGTGACGGTCGCGCCCTGCAGGCCTTCGATGACGTCGCCTTGCACGGTGATGGCGTAGTCGCGGTTCTCGCGCCACATCACGCCCGGCTCCCAGGTGAACACCGGCCGCGCGATCTGCGTGAGCGGAATCGACTTGCCCGAGGCCGTGGGCAGGTAGGCATTGGCCACGTCGGTGATGGCCTTGCGTTCGTCCGGCGGCTGGCGGAACACGATGTCGATGAGCTTGTCGCCCTCGCGGTATTGGCCCACGGTCGTGCCGGTGAAGACGGTGCGCGCGGCCTGGGCGATGGACTGGCTGGTCACGCCCAGGGCGCGGGCCTTGTCCTGGTCCACTTCCAGGCGCATGACCTTGACGGATTCGTTCCAGTTGTCGTTCACGCCGCGCATCTGCGGGTGGTCGCGCAGGATGGCCTTGACCTCGTCGGCCCGGGCGCGCAGCACGGCGGGATCGGTGCCCACCACGCGGAACTGCACCGGGTAAGGCACGGGCGGCCCGTTGGGCAGCAGCTTCACACGCGCCCGCACCTCGGGAAACTCGCGCGCCATGAGCTCGGGCAATCCGACGCGCAGCGACTCGCGCACGCGCAGATCCTGCGGGATCACGATGAACTGCGACACGTTGGTCTGCGGAAAGACCTGGTCCAGCGGCAGATAAAAGCGCGGCACGCCCGAGCCCACCCACACGCTGACGGTGGACACCCCCGCCTCGGCCCGCAGGCGCTGCTCGACGCGGCGCGTGACCTCTTCGTTGGCTTCGAACGAGGTGCCTTCCGGGAACCAGATGTCCATCAGGATTTCGGGGCGGCTCGAATCCGGGAAGAACTGCTGCTGCACGCGGCCCATGCCGACGATGCCGAGCGCGAAGGTGGCCACCGTGAGCCCGATGGTGATCCAGCGGTAGCGCACGCACCAGTCCACGCAGCGGCGAAAGACGTTGTAGAACCCGCTGTCGAACGCCTCGTGCGGCTGGCCGTCCGGGCCGGTGTGCACGTGCGGCGGCTTCTTGAGCAGCAGCGTGCCCAGGTACGGCACGAAGTACACCGAGACCAGCCACGACAGCACCAGCGCGATCACCGTGACGGCGAAGATCGCGAAGGTGTATTCCCCCGTCACCGACTTGGCGATGCCGATCGGCAGGAAGCCCGCCGCCGTGATCAGCGTGCCGGTCAGCATCGGCATGGCGGTGATCTCGTAGGCGAAGGTGGCGGCGCGCACCTTGTCGTAGCCCTCCTCCATCTTGCGCACCATCATTTCGACGGCAATGATGGCGTCGTCCACCAGCAGGCCCAGCGCGATGATGAGCGAGCCCAGCGAGATCTTGTGCAGCCCGATGTTCCAGTACCACATGGCCAGGAACGTGACGGCCAGCACCAGCGGAATGGTGATGCCCACCACCAGGCCCGGGCGGACGTCCAGCGTCCAGCGCTTCCACAGCGGATGGCGGCCCGGGCGCTTGTGCAGCCCCAGCGCCAGGAAGCTCACGGCCAGCACGATCACCACGGCTTCAATCAGCACCTTCACGAACTCGTTGACCGACGAGGACACCGACTTGGGCTGGTCCTGCACGTTCACGAACCGCACGCCGGCCGGCAGGGTCTTTTCGATGTTCTGCGTGGCGGTTTTCAGCGCTTCGCCCAGGCGGATGATGTCGCCGCCCTTGGCCATCGACACGCCGAGCGCGATCACTTCCTGGCCCTGGTGGCGCACCTTCACGGCCGGCGGCTCCACGTAGCCGCGGTGGATATCGGCGATGTCGCCCAGGCGCAGCTGCGCGCCCGAGGCGCCGCGGATCGGCATGGCGCGCAGGTCTTCGACCGCACCGAACTGCCCGGCCACGCGCACCTGGACCTGGTCCTGCGGCGTCTGGATGATGCCGCCGCTTTCCACCGCGTTCTGCTGGCCCAGCTGCGACAGCACCTGGTTCATGTCCAGGCCCAGCTGCGCGAGGCGCTTTTGCGAGATTTCGATGTAGAGCTTTTCGTCCTGCACGCCGAACTGCTCGACCTTGGCCACGTCGGGCACGCGCAGCAGTTGCTGGCGCACGTCGTCGGCGAAGGTCTTCATCTCGGCGTAGCTGAAGCCCTCGGACTCCAGCGCGTAGATCACGCCATAGACATCGCCGAAGTCATCGTTGAAGAACGGTCCCTGCACGCCCTGCGGCAGGGTAGCGCGCATGTCGCCGATCTTCTTGCGGACCGTGTACCAGACGTTGGGAACGTCGCCGGACTTGGACGAGTCCTTGATGTTGAAGATGATCTGCGACTCGCCGGGCTTGGAGTAGCTGCGGATCTTGTCGGCGTACGGCACCTCCTGCAGCGTGCGTTCGAGCTTGTCGGTGACCTGCTCGGCCACCTGCTGCGCCGTGGCGCCGGGCCAGTAGGTGCGCACCACCATCGCGCGGAAGGTGAACGGCGGGTCTTCGTCCTGCCCGAGCTGGAAGTAGGCGCCAAAGCCCATCAGCATCAGCACGATCATCAGGTAGCGGGTGAGCGCCGGATGGTCGAGCGCCCATTTGGAGAGGTTGAAGCCCTCTTTCGGCTGGATCTGCGTCATGGAGCGGCCTTCAGCGGGCGGACGATGCGGTCGCGGCGGGTGCCGGGCCGGAGGCCGCGGCACTGGCGGGGCTTGCCACGCCATTGACAGCCGTCTGCGCTGGACTGGATTGCGCTGCAGGCGTTTTGGGCTGGTACGGCACGACCTTCTGGCCGGGCGACAGCACGTGCACGCCCGTGGCCACCACCTGCATGCCCGGGGCCAGCCCCGAAGCCACCACGGCCTCGTTGCCGTCGGCCGTGGCGATCTGCACGGCTTGCGACCGCACGGTGCCGCTGGCGGCGTCGAAGACCCACACGGCCGTCTGCTGGCCGTCCTGGCGCAGCGCGCTGGTGGGCAGCTTGATGGCCTGCTGGCCGGCCTGGCCCAGGGCCTCGGGCGTGACGTACACGGTGGCGCCGAGCGGCGGGGCCTCGGCGCCCTCGATGGCCACCTTGATCTGGAAGGTGCGGGTGACGGCATCGGCGCTGGCCGCCACCTCGCGCACCCGGCCGGTCAAAGGCGCGCCGCCCGACCACGACCGCACGGCCACCGGCTGGCCGGCCTTCACGCGAGCGACCTTGTCTTCCGGCACGACGAAGACCACGTCGCGGGGGCCGTCCTGAGCAATGCGCACCACCGGCGTGCCGGCGGACACCACCTGGCCCGGCTCGGCATCGATGCTGGTGACCACGCCCGACACGTCGGCCACCAGCCGCGTGTAGCCGGTCTGGTTGCCCTGCGAGGCCAGTTGCGCACGCGCCTGGTCGAGCGAGGCCTCGGCGGCCTTGAGGGTGGAGGCGCGGCGCTCCAGCTCGGCGCCGCTGATGAAGTTCTGCGCCTTGAGCGCGGCGTAGCGCTGGTAATCGGCGGCGGCCAGGTCCCGTTGCGTGGCGGCGGAGGCCACCTGCGCGCGCGACGCGTCGGCGGCCAGCTGGTAGTCGCGCGGGTCAAGCTGGGCCAGCACCTGGCCCGCCTGCACGCGCTGGCCCAGTTCGGCCTGGCGCTGCACGATCTTGCCCGCCACCCGAAAGCCCAGGCGCGATTCGATGCGCGCGCGCACTTCGCCGGCATATTCGATCTGGGTGTTCAGCGGGGCGGCGCCCACGGTGAGCAGCTTGACCGAGCGCACCGGCTCGGGGGCGGGCTCGGGCTTGGAGCAGCCCACGCCCGCGAGGACGGCCGCGCCGACGGCCAGCCCCCCCATCGCGCGCTGCACCCAAGAAAATGCCCCGTGACGGGGCTGCGAGGGGAACGGCCGGGAAAGCCGCGGCGCGACAGAGGTGTTCATGCTGGTTCCGGGAAAGCGGTTCGTTTTAATGACTGACTGGTTAGTAATCTATGAGAAGCCCCGTCACCTTGTCAAGCGACAATCGCGCCGTGACGCTTCCCTCCTCCGATCCCCGCCCCCGCTCCGCACCGCCCGGCACCCCCCAGGCGCCGGCCGTGACGCACTACGAAAACTTTCCCGTGGCCTCGCTGCTGTGCCCACCGCACCTGCGCCAGCCCATCGCGGCCATCTACGCCTTCGCCCGCGCCGCGGACGACCTGGCTGACGAAGGGGACGCCGGCCCGGACGAGCGCTTGGCGGACCTGGCGGCCTATGGGGCCGAACTTCAGTCCATCGCCGCCGGCCACCCGCCCGGCGCGCGCTGGGCCGCCATCTTCGGCCCGCTGCAGGCCGTGCTGCGCAGCCATGCCCTGCCCGTGCCGCTGCTGGCCGACCTGCTGAGCGCGTTCACGCAGGACATCGCCCGCACGCGGGATGGCGCCGTGTACGCCGACCGGGCCGAACTGCTGGATTACTGCCGGCGCTCGGCCAATCCCGTCGGCCGGCTGCTGCTGCACCTCTACGGTGTGCACGATGCCGAATCGCTCGCGCGCAGCGACGCCATCTGCTCGGCGCTGCAGCTCATCAACTTCTGGCAGGACCTGAGCGTGGACATTCCGC